>JBOFEN010000055.1:0-11418 GCA_051648105.1 Bacteroidales bacterium | reverse complement strand
TTCTTTCCCTCCTCCTGATCTTCATCTACCCAAAGCTCTGGAAATAGTTTCTCTATTTGATTTGGCATCAACCCAGAGAATATGGCATTACGTGCGTATTGAGTAGCAGTTGGGAGTATACTACAATACAACTCCTCTTCACACTTGAAGTAGTCCGAAAGAATTGGCTGTATTGATTTCCACTGATCTAGTCTAAAGTTATCGATTAAGATAAAGAACAATTTCTCTCCTTTATCGAGAATAGGAAAAACTCTTTGTGCCATCAACTCTTGGCTCATAAGAGGTCTTTTATCAGACGTTTTAATCCAATCAACATAGTTCTTCTTGACAAACTTGGCAAATGCATTATTAGCCTCACTCTTCTGCATCCGCAAGAGCTCCATCATAGAACTGTCACTCTCTTGAAGCTCTAGTTCCCAGTAGACTAATTTCTTATACAACTCCCTCCAATCATCAAAAGTGAAAGAGTCATTAATCTGCATACCTATAGAACCGAACTGCTGACGATAACCAACAGTAGTCGTTTCTGTAATTATTTCTCTCTTATGAAGGATCTTCTTAAGAGAGAGAAGTATCTGCTTAGGATTTACTGGTTTTATTAAGTAATCAGCGATCTTACTACCAATAGCCTGATTCATTATATCCTCCTCTTCACTCTTAGTGATCATCACTACAGGTAGAATAGGGTTCTCTTCTTTTATCTGAGACAAAGCCTCAAGTCCGCTAAGACCAGGCATATTTTCATCCAAAAAGACAACATCAAAGCTCTCATCACGACAGAGATCACATGCGTCATAGCCATTATTAACAGCAACGACTTCATAGCCTTTCTCCTCCAAGAAATATATGTGTGGCTTAAGTAGATCTATCTCATCATCAGCCCATAGTAGACGTACTTTACGCATTAGTATTATTTGTTTGGTTCTACAACAAAGTTCTCGTTATAAAACTGTTCATACTCACTGATGCTTTTACCTCGCATCAATGTTTGGAAGTTCTCATCAGAAATTACCAAGACCTTAACTCCAAATGGGATAGTCTTATCTAACCCACCGTCAGAGAAGAATAGTCTCTCGTATCTTAAAGCCTCATCAATTGTTGCAAATGGAGATACATATAGTAAGCCTAGTTCGCTATCAACAGATTGATGCTCTATATCGTAATCACGAACAACAAAATTTCTAAAATTGAATCTTGCCACTTCATACAACAAAAGGTTGCGGTTAACCTCAAGCTCATTAAACATCAAAACTACTCTATGCTGAGCTAGAGGGTCGATAGTAAAGAAGAGCGAGTCTGGTTCTATCTCCGTCTGTACTCCATCAATGAATAGAGCTCTATCCCAGATACTAGCAGCCCTAAGAGAGCCACTGCTATTTACTTCTCTTCCTTCAGATAACCCTTTAAGCATAGCTCCCGCAATTTGAGTCAGTTCAGCCTCTGGATTTTCCTCTACAAGAACCCTAAGTGTATTCTTAAAATCATCCTTACGTCCCATTGAAAGTGAGGCCATAGCTGATAAGAATCTGAAATTAGGCGTTAATTTTGAGAGTGCATACTTCTCAAGTGCTTTCTCTGAATTGGAAAGGACAAGTTCCATATTACCATCTGAGTAAGCCTCAAAAGTTTCTTTATACAGCTCATTCACCTCCCCCTGTGAAGCTATAAAGTTTTGCACAAAATTTGGATCTGAGATAGCTTTTGCAATCTTACTATCTGGATACTCTGATAATATCAAACCCTTATAGTAATCTGACTTTATTCTATCTCCATCCCTTTGAAACATAAGGAACATTTCGTACCATATATCAATAGAGTGCACATTTCTAGGCCAGCGACTCTCTATCCGAGCAAATGTCTCCTTAGCTAGAGGATAGTCTTCAATACGATTCTTATATATACCACCTAATTGATAGAGTGAATTCATAAGTACAGTATCAGACTCTGCCATTGCCTCAGGAGAAAGAGGTATATCTTGTAGATAGAAGTTTATATCTTTTGGATCACTCGAAGTGGATATAGCACTCTTCTCAACACCATCTTCAGATTGAGCTAAGGAGTCCATCGAAGAGTCTTCCATATCTTGTGGTTCTTCTGAAGTCTCAAAGATAAAGTTACTCTTATTACGTCTTCTCCAATCATCTTCTAACTTTCTGTTACCCCATCTCTTTTGAAATTCAGCCTTTCCTGAAGTTATTAATTGGGGATTATAAAAGTACCACGACTTATCGTTGGAAACAATAGGAGGAGTAACTGTTGATGAAGATGAACCAAACCCATCATCTAACTCTTCCTTCTTTGATTCGTACTCTTCTTTCTGTAACTTTTCAGCCTCTTCAAGCTCACGCTTCTTAACATCCTCTATTATTCTCTCTATTATTGCCACCCTCTCGTCTGCTGATAATGAAGCCAAATATTGTAAGCTATCTTGAAGATGAACACTATTGTAAGGGACAATCAATTCATTCAACACCTCAGCCCTATCCCCCACTCTCTTAAATTCTGAGTGAGTACGAGGCAAAAGCGACACTGCCTCCATATAATATGGATGTGACTTTGCATACTCTCTTCTATTATACTGAAGGTCTGCTAACCTAAGAGCAACAAGAGCTTTATTTACTCCCCCTGATGTACTAAGTTCTACACCCTTTGCAAAAGATCTAATTGCACTTATCGTATCTCCACTAGCCAATTCAATATTACCCATAGCCAAAAACAGTTGATCCTGCATATCCTTATTCTTTGGATTGCGAGACATTCGATTAAGCCTCTTAATCTTCTTTGAAGTATTCTCAGAATTATCAACAACGCTATGCTGCAACCTAGCATTAAAGGAAACTAAGTATGGGGGAGAGCTCTTAATCACCTTACTATATGCTTTTTGAGCCTTATAAAGATCCCCTAGTTCAGTATAAAGTTGGGCTCTTAAAAAGGAGGTTCTATATTTCTGCACCTTACTCTTCTCCTCCAATTGAACCTTCTCATATAAATCAACAGCCACCCTCTTATCTCCTTTAACTAACGCATATTCAGCTTGTACAAGATTATGCAGATAGTTAACATTCTCTGGTATCTTCACACCATTTAGGTGAGAGAGTGTACTCTCAGCATCATAATCCCATCCCATAGCAAGGTATGACCTTGCAGTCCACAATCTAGCTTCAATAGTTGTTTGTGGCAGATTTCTAAAATGCTTCATCACATAAGAAAATGTAGATACTGCACCTAGAAAATCACACTTATAGAATTGTGCCTGCCCCATTAACATCCATGTTCTATGAAGAAATGGGTTGAACTCCTCAATCTTATCTCTCTCTCGAGCAGTACGCGAACTATACTTACCCCTCTGAGGGACCCTGCGAATAGAGTGCTGTTGAATAGCCTTTTGACACTTCTCAATTGTAACATCAAATCCACCAATAGGAGATTTCCCCTCACCTCCTAATGAATATATAGGATGCGAAGGGAGGATCTCAGTATAATCATCCACAAAAGATGTCTCCATACTCTTTACACCCTTCTTAAACTCCTCATTTGCATTAAAGAACACATTATATCTAGTAGTAAGATTATGATATGCCCTACTAGCAGAACTATTCTTCTTCACAGAACAAGATGAAGAGAGAAGTGCTACGAGTAAAGTAATGAGTATGTAAGTGGATGCAGGAATCCTCATGATCTTATCGATTTGTACAGCTTAGCAACGGTATAGAATATGATTGAAACAATAATAATGAAAGCACCCGAAGGAACATTTAATAAATAAGAGAGCATCAAACCTGTGAATGATGACAATACCCCTATTATCACCGATAGTATTATTAGCCCCTTGAATGATGTTGTAAAAAGCGACGCAGTCATCTGAGGTATAGTTAGCATAGAGACTAGGAGCACAATGCCGATAAGCCTAATACTGAATACTATCGTAAGAGCTATAAAAAACATCATTATATACTCAATGACAACGACAGGCAACTTCTGAGACTTTGCAAACTCTTTATCAAAGGCTATATATAGTATAGTATGATAAAAATACCAAAAGAAAGAGACCATCAACACTGTCAATATTGCAAACTGCCATAGATCACTTTGAGTAATGGTCAATATATTACCGAAAAGGAACTCTGTCATCCCAGGCACATAACCTGGCGTCATAAAGATGAATAATATTCCTAGGGCCATACCAAGAGACCAAAAAACAGCTATCGCCGAATCCTCCCTGACTTCTCGTTTTCCAGAAAGCCACTGCACGCCAAATGCAGAAACGACTGCAAAGAGTGCAGCCGTAACTATAGGATTAAGCCCCAAATAGAAACCTAACCCTAATCCTCCAAAAGAAGCATGTGTAATACCGCCACTTATGAAGACCAGTCGACGAACTACAATGTAGCTACCAACTAACCCACACAAAAGACTAACAAGCATTGCTCCCATAAGAGCATTTCTAAAAAAAAGATAATCAAAAAGCTCAAGCATGGAAACGCCTCTCCCCTACAATTAGTAACACCTCATCTTTGACAATAGAAGGCAATTCAACGCCTCTTAGCTGTAGGCTTCGACTCCAGCCAGCAACCTCCTCTTCAAGAAGAGTGTATAATACCTCACGAAACTCCTCAACAGCCTCTGTGGTGTACTCATGAGGATCAGTGCCAAAAAAACGGTCAAGATCCTCATCATCATAATATACAATATCCTTACTTACAGCCGTAAGCAAGCTATCCTTTTCACATGTAGAGTGAGCACCACAACACTCCTCTTCAGCCTCCCCAATAGGTGGAGCCTCTGAGATCTCTCCCCGAGCTATTTTCTCTGCAATTGATCTATGGTAAAATATACCAGCAATGGCAGCAACAATTCCCAAAAGAAGTAGACCTATCAATAGTATCTGCATAAGTTACAAATATAATTTTATTGTACTAAAAAGTCATTCATTCATGAATCACAGTAAATCCAACCTTGCGCAAATCGTCCCAATACGTTGGATATGACTTTGTAACCACACCAGGCTCAGCTATTATTAACCCCTTTACTGCTAAAGCAGCTGGAGCGAAAGCCATAGCCATCCTATGATCTTCATATGTTTGAATAGAATCCATTGAGGCTTCACATCTTTCCCCATCCCACTCTAGGACTGACTCCTTAGGAATAGAAAGAATGAAGCCCAGCTTTTTCATCTCATTCTTTAGAGCCTGTACTCTATCTGTCTCCTTTATCCTGAGAGTTTGTAGGCCAGAGAAATGAAATGGTATATTCATCAAGCAGCAAGTAACTACAAAAGTCTGAACCAAATCAGGCTCATCAGAGAAGTTGTAAACCATCCTCTTGCAGCTCGTTTGAATTCTTGATAGCTCTACACTATCGCTACCCCATTTACTCTTCACTCCCAACTTAATAAATAGATCAGCAACCTTGCTATCACCCTGCAAGCTATTCTTCCTCAAATAAGGCAAAACTACTCTCCCCCCTTTAGGTGCGAGAGCAACAATTTGATACCAATAAGAAGCCGCAGACCAATCACTCTCTACAAAAAAGTCGCTATCGAAGTTATACTCCTGTGGACGCACAATAATTTCATTCTCGTACCACAATGAATCAACACCAAAACGTCTCATCAGATCGAGTGTCATAGCAATATATGGTCTTGAAACAATCTTTCCAGTTAAAGTAAGCTTAAGGCCATCACGCATAGTAGGAGCAAGCATCAATAAAGCAGAGATAAACTGAGAGCTAACACCCCCATCAACCTCTATTGCTCCACCAGCCAATGCTCTTCCAGTGATCTTCAATGGAGGAAACCCTTCTTTTCCTTCATATTCAATCTTTGCCCCTAGAGAGTTCAGAGCATCCACCAATACTCCTATTGGTCTATGCTTCATTCTCTCACTGCCTGTCAAGTACCAAACCCCTGCATATTTAGATAGTAAAGCCGTCATAAAACGCATGGCTGTACCTGCGGCACCTATATCAAATCGGTTACTATCTGAATCAAACGCATTGGTGATCGCTTTTGTATCATCACAATCACTTAGATTAAGAATCTCGCTAATGCTGTTGCTCAACGTATGAATAGTTAAAACACGATTACTTATACTCTTTGATGCAGGTAATTTTATCTCCCCGCTTACGCTTTGAGGTGCCTCAAGCCTATATTGTGCCATATTGAAATATCTGTATATATTAAATGCTTTGGCAAACTTAACAATATTCCCACGAAGTTGAGTGTCAAATATTAATAATTATCACCACAGATACCCTCAAATCAAGCTAATTTTAGATTACGCAAGGTATATTCTACTGCATATTCAAGAGCTTCGAGGTAACAATATTGTAAATTATGGACTCAAACTAATTCAAACATTTGGTCAGAGTTACGAATTTATATACTTTTGCGGTGATATTGGAAACCCAAACATTTTACCATACATCATGGGACACACACCTCCTTTTAAAGTCTTTTCGGGAACTAACTCCCGCTATCTTGCAGAAAAAATATGCGATAGTCTTGGCTGCGAGCTTGGAAATATGATCGTTACAAAGTTCGCTGACGGCGAATTCTCAGTATCTTTCGAAGAGTCAATACGTGGACACCACGTATACTTGGTTCAATCAACGTTTCCTAACTCAGACAACCTAATGGAACTTCTGCTTATGATTGATGCGGCAAAAAGAGCTTCTGCCAAATCTATCGTTGCAGTTATCCCTTATTTCGGCTGGGCTCGTCAAGACCGCAAAGACAAGCCACGTGTATCTATTGGCGCAAAGCTAATTGCTGACATGCTTGGCACTGCTGGCATCGACAGATTGATCACTATGGATCTTCATGCCGACCAAATTCAAGGTTTCTTCAACGTTCCTGTTGATCACCTTTATGCATCATCTGTGATTGCACCACACATCGAATCCCTTAAACTTGAGAACCTAGTTATTGCATCACCAGACGTTGGTGGTTCAAAACGTGCGCACACTTATGCTAAGCACTTTGGTGTACCAATGGTGCTATGTCATAAATCACGTGCTAAAGCAAACGAGATTGAGAAGATGACAATCATCGGAGATGTTGCCGGCAAGAACGTTATCCTATTGGACGATATGGTAGACACTGCTGGTACTATTACCAAAGCAGCAGACCTTATGATGGACAATGGAGCAGTATCCGTTAGAGCAATGGTTACTCACGCAGTTATGTCTGGCCCTGCCACAGACCGCGTTAACGACTCTAAGCTTACAGAGATGACATTCACAGACAGTATCCCTTACACAAAAGAGTCACAGAAAGTACAAATACTTTCTATTGCTGACCTCTTTGCTGAAACTATCAGAAGAGTATACGACAATGAGTCTATCAGCTCACAGTTTATTATTTAATAGTTAGACATATAGCTAAAACCGCACGATCCAATATGTGAACGTGCGGTTTTAGTCTGTAAAGCCGAGAGGCTAGATAAGGAAGGAAAAACGGATTTATGAACTTACACTTTTTAAGCCTGGCAAGTGGAAGTAGCGGTAATTGCTACTATTTGGGAACAGACTCATACGGGATATTAATTGATGCAGGAATTGGTCCACGTAGCATAAAGAAGGCTCTCAAAGAGTACTCTATACCTTTTGAAAGAATTATAGCCCTACTTATAACACACGATCACACAGACCACATAAAATATGCTGGAGTATTGGGCGAGAAGTTCGCAATACCCGTCTACACAACATCCAGAATACACGAGGGGATGAATAGAAACTACTCTATGACTGAGAAGATATACTCAGCCCGTAGAGACATTTCTAAGGAAGTTACATTCTCAATAAGAGACCTACAAATAACAGCTTTCAATGTCTCTCATGATGGGACAGACAACGTTGGTTACACAATTACTTTGGGGGATGCCTCATTTGGTATTGCTACTGATATAGGTATGATTACAGAGAGTGTTACAAAACACCTAAGTAAAGTACAACACCTTGTCATAGAATCAAACTACGACGTTGAGATGTTACAAAACGGGAAATACCCTGCACACCTAAAGCAGAGGATCAATGGTGATCTTGGACACCTTAGCAATCAAGATTGCGCATTATTTATCTCATCCATCGCTGATGAGCACCTAAAGTGCGTCTATCTTTGTCACATAAGCAAAGATAATAATCATCCAGAGCTAGCTTTCAAAACAATAGAGATGAAGCTTGCTGACTTTGGTATTAGAATCGGAAAAGATTTCGACCTAATTGCCCTAAAAAGAAACACTCCAACAGGAGTTTTCCACCTGAGCTGATAATACAAGACACAACAACATAATAAACAGATAGAAGAGATGATTAATATCATCTCTTCTCTGTCTCCACTTACCTAGGAGAAATGACTACATACAGAGTTTCTATTCAAGCCTTGAGACTACTACTAATAGTTGTGTTGCTACTAACACACGGATATAAGAGCAACATCCAGTCACAAAATAATCGTGCTCAAATTGTTATTGACAGAAGAGAGATAACACTGAGCGAAACTGCAAAACATACTAATCAAATAGAGGAGCTGATAACAGAGAGCTATATGCTAAGCTCCACAGACCTTTCTGCAGCACAGAGATGTGCTGACAGTGCACTTATTATTGCTGATTCATTAGATATGATTAAATCTAAAGGAGAAGCACTAAGAGCCATTGCAAACATACACCTTCTAAAAGGTAAGAAAAGAGAAGCTATAGAGACATATTACGAAGCAATAAACGTAAGTCGCGTTGCCAAGGATAGTATGAACATAGCAAAATGTATTAGCAACATCGGGCTAACCTATCACGATGGTCTAGACTTCAAACGATCAAAAGAGTTCTTTAGCAAAGCAGCTCCCTACTTTATGGAGTTAGGAGACAGCTATACCCTTTCAGCTATTTACTACAATCTGATGATAGCTGAATTCTCTATGGGTAACTACTACAAGGCTATGTCCATGAATGACAAATCCCTATTCTATGCTAAACAATCACAATCAGCCAGACGTGAAGGTGATTGCTATATGGCTCAAGGGATGATCTATCTTGCACTTAAGGACTCAATAGAGGGTACCCGCAAGATAGAGAAAGCCATTCACTTCTTTCGTAATAAAGGGATAAACGACCAGATATCAGCGGCATATACTGAACTTGCATGGGATTTCAATACGAGAAACCTCTTCAGCAAATCAAACGCAGCTCTATACTCCGCATTAGAGAATAACGCTAATGCTATGGAGTCACCACAAGCAATACGTATTTGCCAATTATTCTCTGAAAACTATCTCAACCTGGGCAACTATGAAGAGGCTATTAAATATCTAAATCTCGCCCTAGAAGCTTCAGACAAACATGACAATATAGTTGGACAAGGTGTTACCCTCTCTAAAATGGGTGACATATATCTCCAAAGCAAAGAGTATGACAAGGCTGTTGACCTATACACTAGGGCCAAAAAGGCGTTGTTAAAAGGTGATCAACTACCTCTTTATTGGCAACAGTACAACAACATCGCAAAAATCTATCTCTTTGAAAAGAGGTACTCAAAAGCTATTGAAGTAGCAAACAAAAGCTATGAATATGGTCTTAAAGAGAACGCAATTGAGATACTTTCAGAAGCATCAAATATACTAGAGGAGGCATACTATGCTACCCGACAGCTGGATAAAGCATATCAATTTGCAAAGATTGGAGAAGGATATAGAGACTCTCTAGACCATTTCAACCAAGAGAAAATTATAGAGAATCTTCACCTTAACTTTGACTTTAGCGAGAGACTTAAAGAGGAACAACACAACCAATATCTTGCACAGATAACATACAACGAAGAGATAAAGCGACAAAACGCAACTATAATTTTCTTCATAGTAATTGCTATTATTGCAATAATTCTTGCTTTCTACTTCATTAGAAACAACGAAACAAAGCGCAAGACGATTGTTCTTCTAAATCAGCTACACAAAGAATCCGTTACACAAAAGAAACAGATCTCAGAGCAAAACAAGGAGCTTCAGCGCTACCAAGACCACCTAGAAGAGACTGTAAAAGCACGTACTCAAGAGCTGTTCATCACCAAGGAGCAAGCAATTGAGAGTGAAAGGCTCAAAATATCTTTCATGAGAAAGATTACACATGAGCTAAGAACACCTCTTAACGCTGTAGTGGGATTCTCTGATATTCTTGCGGAGGAAGCAAGCGAAGAGTTTGCTCACTTCAGATCCGTAATACAGGAGAATAATAATAAGATATTGGTAGTACTTGAGGATCTGAATAACCTTGTTGTTACAAATACATCTTCTGACTTTGCTAACATAATGAACTTCAAAGTCAGTGAACTATTCAATGAACTAGAGCAGATGTATCCACAAAGGCTATCAGGGCTTAGACTAATATTCAGATACTCTGAAGAGGACTTCTTCATAAATCAGTCTAAACGTAAGATTAAACAGATTCTTACTATACTTATCAATAATGCTCTTAGTTTTACTGATAGTGGTAAGATCGTAGTTAAGGCTACTAAACTAGGAGAAGAAGTTCTATTTGAGGTTGAAGACCAAGGTATAGGTATACCTGAAGATAAGCTCGAATTGATATTCAATGAGGGATATAAAGTAGATAGCTCAACACCTGGTAAAGGTATTGGCCTATTTATTGGTAGAAAAATAGCCTCTTCACTAAATGGAAAGATAATGGTAGAGTCGCAAATTGGCAAAGGATCATCATTCTATATCCATATTCCAAATAGCGACAAACATCTAAACACTCTTCCTGAGGAATAGAAATTGTCTATTATAAGAAGAGACAAGGATTGACATATTAACACATAACTTGAAGGGAGTCATACATTTTGATAGTTCAAAAATGTATGACTCCCTTCAAGTTTACCATCTGAATAAAGATATATAATAGGCTAATACAAAGGAAAAACATAGATAAAATTGGGCAAGTCATTAAAATGCAAAGAGTTTTATAGTAAAAGTCACAGCCAAATCACTAGGTAGGCTGTGACTTTAGAGTGAAAAGAGTGTGGATTTCTACACCAATCTCTGTGAAAATAATGTTATTTCACAAATCATTCAGTGGTCAAACAAGCCCAACAAGACATATAGGTCTAATAACCAGAAATATACCCCTCAGAGATTAAAGTCTCTAGATTTGACTAGTCGCTAACAAAATAAATAGAAACAGAAATATGCCCATTACGAGCAAAATGGAATTGACATTTTGGTAGGTATAAGTTGAGATATTCTTACCACACAACAACTCAAAGCTATAGATCCAAATTAGTATATAAAAAATTATTGCTGTCCGGTAAAAACTTAAAAGCACAATAATGCGTCTCGAATCGTCGATTAATAGGCGATTCGAGATTTATTTTTAAAAAGTAAGCCCCCTTTAGTCGAATAGTGTTGTTCCAGGTGGAGCTAAACTTTGC
>JBOFEN010000054.1:0-32640 GCA_051648105.1 Bacteroidales bacterium | reverse complement strand
TAGGCAAAGTTTAGCTCCACCTGGAACAACTCTATTCGACTAAAGGGGGCTTACTTTTTAAAAATAAATCTCGAATCGCCTATTAATCGACGATTCGAGACGCATTATTGTGCTTTTAAGTTTTTACCGGACAGCAATAGATCGCAATAGATCATTCTTACCTAGATAACCTAAGATCTTATCCTCCAACTTATCAATACCTATTGAGCGATCTTGTTTATGGGATTTATTTACTATGTGTTTGCCACGTTCAATGCAAAGTGTATGAGATGTTATTGTCTTCCCCGATTCCTTATTGTAGATATTGATAATATTATCGACAATCTCTATAAAGACGGTAGTACCTACACCCTGATACGTACCAGTAGGTAGGGAGTAGTAATTACTTCTGAAGTTAATTGTGTTGTCCTTTTTGACATGATACTCATGCATCTTCTCCTCTTCTATTGTCGGTATTCCTAAATATGGTAGTAGGTGTGGTATTTCTTGTTTAAAGGCCTCAGCAGGTATCTCTTGGGTAGTGGCATGTCTCTTCCCATTACCTGTTCGTGAGAGCCAGGATTTACCCTCCTGATTTAATATTGTAATGTTCTTGAAAGTTCTTCCTTTTAGAAAGTTATTCTTTACATACTTGACAACATTCTCGACCTTACCTTTTGATTCTGGATCTGATTTCCTACAGAAGCTAACTTTAAACCCATTCTGATTAACAAAACTATTAAATGCTGAGGTAAGAATATAATCCCCAAGATTCTCACTATGGATCAACACCTTATCTTGATCATATATAATTTTATGCGGGATCCCTCCAAAGTATTCAAATGCAAGCTCATGTGCATAGATGGTAGTCTTTGTCGTGAATGGAGTTTGCTGAAAGTAGGTAAACTTGCACCTAGAACGACAAAATACCATAGCGAAAAAATATACTTTTATGTACTTTCCATTATCATCCTGCATATACCTCTCCCCAAAATCGACTTGTGCATATTTACCAAAGGGAGAGTCTGGAATCTTATCATATCTTCGAGTTAAATCCTCTTCTGATTTAGGGATATTATATTTACATCTTATTCGCTGAACGTAGTTATAAACAGTCTTAGGATTTATATTCGGAAAATCATTATAGAACTCCTTTAACCTATCATGAATCTGTGCTGATGATAAGTAGGGATGGGCCTCTAATCGAGAATGAATAAACTTCTCATACTCATCAAGCTTGTAATTGAACACTCTCTTATAGCTGTTACTGCTCAGAAACTCTTCCTCATTCATCCCTAGATACCTCTTGATCGTACTTCTATGGAGATTTAATTTTTTAGAGATCTGACTGACACATAGCTTTTCTGCTGATAATTCTTTAACTTTGTACCACATTAGGATTTTACGATTTAAAATCTTGCTGTTTAGAGTTCCCATCTTGTATTTCTTTTTGCGAAGATCAAAGATGGGAACTTTTTTTTTGTGCCTTAAAATGTCGCTTTTACTTTGCCATTTTTTGACGGTTCAAAGTTACCGATTACAACTTTTGCTTTTTGATCACTTTACAATATTCAGTAGTATATCTGTTTTAAACTATTTCTTATATCAGATTTGATAATTATTTTCACTAATTAGCAATCTATGTTTTTCTAGAACTCTGGGTATCCTGGATTTTGTTTGTATTTCCCACCAGAGAAGTTATACTGAGCTACAGGAATAGGGAAATACTCTTCACCACTTTTAAACGTAGCATTTTGGTAGTATATCCTTTTATTCTTCTCACTATTGAAAAATGTTGTCATCACTTCTCTTGCTATACCCCAACGAACAAGATCAAAATATCTATTTCCTTCAAGTGCTTTCTCAAGTCTTACTTCTGTTCTAAGTGCTTTTCGAGCATATTCTTGGTTCCACCCTAATTCAGTGTATAGTCCAATATTATAGTTTGCAGCATATTTTGTTTTGTCATTAAAGTCCTTTACATATTGGCTATCTTTTGCTCTCTTTCTAACTCTATTTATAATATTTCTTGCCTCTTCCAGACCCGCACCACCAATTTCTATTAGAGCTTCAGCCTTATAGAGAAGTAGATCAGCATAGCGAATAATTTGCCAATTCAGGTGTGATGCACCCCATGGCCACCCTGGGTACATATCAGGAGATTCTGGTGATACCCAAAAACGTTTAGCACAGTTATGACCATAAACGCCTCTGTCCCTAACCCAAGATTGACAAGGAGACTCTTTGTATGTTTTATATGTTATTGTAGGACGGCCAACAACGAAATCAAGTCTTGGATCTACAGGATTAGTTGTATAGTTTAACTCTTGTTCCTGTTCACTAATAAAGGTAACGCTACTGTAATCAGGATGCATTTGATAATCAAACAAAGGTAACCCATTCACATCAGTTTGATATGCATTTATAAGATCCTGTGATGGTAGGAAGAATCCGTCGCCATGGTAAGGACTATTTCCACCTGGTGAGTTCAGAAGGTTACTCCAATTAATACGTCCGGCACTATCAGACCCATCATTCATCGAATATTGAATAGAGAATACAGATTCTGCTCCATTTTCATATTGAATTAAATCAAGATGTTGAAAATCCGCTAATAGATCATATCCATTAACTTGATCAACTAGTTCAACTACTTCCCTCAAAAGATTCTTATCTATCTCTATAACAGCGTGAGTTGTTTGATCTTGTTTGTATGCCTGGAAAAGTTTAACTTTTGCAGCGTAGGCTAGAGCAACCATCCTATTTACACGTCCCACTTCATCTTGTTTATTCGGAAGCACTTCTGCAGCTTCCAGAAGTTCTCCTGCTATACGCGATAAATGCTCGTCTCTATTGTATTCATCATTACTTATATTAATATGCTCACTATCAGGAGTGTTTTCATCTATATACGGAATCTTATTGAACATACATACAAGTTCGAAATAGAAATGAGCTCTTATAACTTTCATTTCAGCAATACGAATCTCCTTAACCTTTACTTCTTTTGGATCAGCCATGTTAAGTACACGTAGGGCTGCATTACATCTAGAAATTTGGCTATAAAGATTAAACCATTTACCATCCAGATTACCATTATTCGCTTGTACTTGAAAAGTTTCCATTGCGTGAACGTCCCATATGTCACCTTCACCGCCACCCCCTTTATATGCATTATCAGAACGAACCTCTCCATAGCTCCAGTTGGTTGTAGGTCGCATACATGGATCACCCTGCTCATTCGTTAAACCCGAAAGAGAAGCATATGCTGAATTTACCAACAGATCGATTGCTTCCGTAGAATTCATAATTCCGTCAGAGATACTCCCCTGTGGTTTATTTTCAAGAAAACTATCACTACATGCAGTTATTGTTACTACACTTATGATTACGCTTACTATTATTTTTATTTTCATCTTGTTGATTGCATTTAAGTTATAACTGCTAGAATCCTAGCTGAATTCCCATTATATATTGGCGTGGCATTGCATAAGGATAACCTAGACCTTCAGGGTCTGCACCACTATACCTAGTAATTGTAAATACATTTTGAGCTTGAAAATAGATACGAGCTTTGTTCATCTTCAGCTTTTCTCTAATGGTATTAGGTAATGAATAACCAAAAGTCAGAGTTTTAAGCCTAAGAAATGATCCATCTTCAATATGGAATTCAGATAGCTCGTTCTCATTATTTGAATTATCCGTTGTAGGGGCAGGTGTATCACAGTCGTAGATACCAGTAATAAGAAACTTGTCATAAGCCTTAGCTGCTTCAAGAAGATTGGCTCCATGGTTACCATTCCAGCACTGGAAAAGGTCAGTGTAATATTTAGAATTATTGAAAGCATCACGAATGATACCTGAGAAGAACATGTTTATATCAAACCCTTTCCAATTTGCACCAAGTGTTAAACCAAGCTGAGCTTTTGGTAAGTCACACCCAAGCCATGTTCTATCATTGTAATTTATTTTTCCATCCCCATCAGAATCAACATATTTTATACGTCCAACTGCAGGTTTCCCGAATTCAACCTGATATTTCTCATTGTATTCGTCAACTTCAGCTTGAGTACGAAATACTCCATCAGTTTTGAAACCCATCCAAGATCCTAATGATTGCCCCACAAGTGAATGACCTGTATAACCACCTCCATATGAGTAGTATATATCATCTAATAAGTCAGTTACTTTGTTCTTTTGAAGAGTTAAGTTAAAACCTATTTCATAGCTAAACTCCCTATTGATATTTGTTCTCCAGTTTATTTGTCCTTCAAAACCTTTATTGATCATCTCTCCACCATTGTACCAACAGTATCCACCCTCACCAATAGTTGCTATATAAGGTTTTTCAACTAGCATATCCTTTGTTTCTTTATTGAAATAATCAAGAGATACAGCTAAGCGATTATTTAAAAATGCGGCATCAATACCTATATTTGTTTGGTAAGTTTTCTCCCATTTCAGATCAGGGTTAGTTTTACTAATGCGGAAGGCTCCTGGAGAGAGCGTAGATCCATCACCATTCATATTGTATGATCCTCTGTCAAGACTCATAAGATATTTTGCATAGAAAGCCTCATTGTCAATAAGGTCATTACCATTTATACCCCATGATGCACGAATCTTCATATCCGACAACCATGAAGTGCTGTTACTCATAAATTTCTCTTGAGAAATGCGCCAACCAGCTGATATGGATGGAAACCAGTCGTAATTATGCTCCTTTGATAGCCTTGAAGACGCATCACGGCGAACAGTTATAGATACAAGATATTTGTCATCCCATGAATAGTTGAGTTTACCAAAACCAGAAAACATTGAATAAGTTGAGGCACCCGCCCCTACGTTCTTATTCGATGTTACGTTTCCAAGATAGAGGTAGTTTGTATCTTCAAGCTCAAGCCCCGTTCCATATCCGAAGAAGCTTTCATTATGGTTTCTTTTAGATTCCACCCCCAAGATACCCATTAAAGAGTTTCTATTAAATGAGATATTGTATTGAGCTGTATTAGTCCATACCCAATCAACATTTTTTCCAGTGGATTGAGTTAGTTTGTTCAACTCCTCTCGCAGCCATTTAGGTTCGAAGGTTTTATTTGTTTCATTATAGTAATTTACTCCATAGTTTGTTCTCATGATCAGATTCTTGATAGGCTCAATCTGCAAGTATACATTACCAAACATACGCCAATAGTCATGATTGTTGGCTTTATTGTTTTCAATCAGACGCATAACATTGGGAGTATCACCCAACACATCATTTATTTGATCAACATAAACACCCTCAGAGTCATAAACAGCTTTAGCTGGATGTTGCTTTATTGCATTTTCCTCAGCACCGTCAGGCATATAGTGAGCCTTCCACCAATTTACTGCTACATTTCCCCCAGCTTTTAGTCTATTATTTATAAACCCATAGTCAGAGCTGAATCTAGAATTGATTCTCTTAAAATCAGAACCTTTGACAATCCCCTCATGATCAAGTAAGCTTAAAGAAAGAGACGATGAGCCATTTTCTACACCTTTCGACAATCCTACACTATATGTTTGCATCAATGCTGTACGGTGTATCTCCTTTTCCCAATCAGTAGTTTGAGGATTAACATCCACACCATTTAAGTTCTTGTATGTTTGCAATTTAGGGGAATCACCACTCCCATAAATTGAAGAAGAGGGAGTAGCCCCATTATGAGCATATTTATAAGCAGACCAATACACTTCACCCCATTCATATGCGTCAAGTAAATCAAGTCCATTATTATATGTCTGTAAAGATAACGTAGCATCAAAAGTCACATTTGCTTCACCTGATTTAGCACGTTTAGTTGTTATTATTATAACCCCATTTGCAGCTTGAGCCCCATATATAGAAGCCGAAGCAGCATCTTTGAGTACTTGAATTGATTCAACGTCATTACTATTTATTATAGTACCCGGGTTCTCACGCGTCATAACTCCATCGATTACATAAAGAGGACCATTCGCACCCCCTCGAAATGATGATGCACCACGAATTGAAGTTCCTGTACTAAGTCCACCTGGAGAACCATCTGTACTTACCATCATACCAGGCACTCTACCTTGAAGAGCTTGGATTACATTGCCTGTAGGCATATCAGCAATATCCTTCATTTTCACAACCGAAACAGAACCAGTCAAGTCTGACTTTTTCTCTGATGAGTATCCAACTACCACCACTTCATCTATCTCCTTTGAATTACTTTCAAGATAGATTGTCATTCGAGCTTGAGCTTTTATTGTCGAAGTGTTGAAACCTATGTACGAGACTCGCAATGTTGATCCCTCAGGAACTGAGATTTCAAAATTACCATCAATGTCAGTGATAGTTCCAACTTTAGTTGTTTCACAAAGCACCGATGCACCAATCAAGGGTTCTCTCTCAGGCCTTGAAAACACAGTACCACTCACATTGATATTATTAGCTTGAGCAGCTATAATCAATATGAATAGCATTAATGTACTGATAAATGATCTTTTCATGATTTCTGATTATTTGTAATAATTTTCTTACGCAAAATTATCCCATAAAGCCCAATCATCGTATAAAGATTGTTGTATCTACTATCATTTTTATGCTTATGTGTGATTTTTAATACAAAATGCACAATTTTTGATGGTCTTGTAATATAGAAAGCGCACCACCGAGTATATATCTGGAGGTGCGCTTATTTATTTACTACAATAGATTAGTTAGTAAGCTTACTTCTTGTATTCGTAGGAGTTTCACCGAATGCATCCCGATAACATTTTGTGAAATATGCAGGTGTCGAGAATCCTGTCTCGTATGCTATTTCACTTATTGTACGATCTGTTGAAAGAAGAAGCTCCCGTGCATGTTTAAGCCTTAAATGTCTTATCAGCTCGACAGGAGAGAAGTTTGTCAGAGACTTTATTTTACGGTATAATTGAGAACGCTCTAGTCCCATTCTTGAAGCTATTGTATCAATATTAAGCTGTGCATCCCCCATACTTTCGTTAAATATAGAGAGAAAGAGATTATAGAAGTCATTGTCAATATCAGAAGTAGGAAGTTGTTTATCTTGTGATTGTTCCTTACCACTTGATAGTGTAGATTGCCAAATGGATTTTATTCTTTTTCGATTTTCAATAAGACTAGAACAGCGCGATTTAAGTACAGAGCTATTAAATGGTTTAGCCAGATACCCATCAGCCCCACTATCATAACCCTTAACCCTATCCTCATCCATAGAGCAGGCTGTTAGCATTAGTACTGGAATATGTGATGTTGATATCTCAGCTTTTATACGTTTGCAACATTCTAAGCCATCCATTATAGGCATCATCACATCACAAATTATTAGATCAGGTACATATTTTACCGCCATCCTAATGCCATCTTTACCATTTATTGCAGTAATAATATTATAGTCTATCCCAAGCAACTCACTTACTAGTTTCTGAATATCCTTATTGTCATCTATCACAAGGATTAATGGTTTATCAGATCCAAAGACTACATCAGAATCTACCGTATCCAGTTCTATCTGTACATCTTTACAAACAATCATTTTCTGATAATTAGAAGCCTCGGTTGCAATGTGTTTTATTGGAATATTTACCGTGAATGTACTTCCTTTTCCAAGTATGCTATCTGCAGAAATTGAACCGCCGTGAAGATCAACAAAGGCTTTTGTTAGTGATAATCCTATCCCCGAACCATTCGGGTGGAAGCTATTTGCCTGATAGAAGCGATCAAATATGTTTTCAAGATCGCTCTCACTTATTCCCTCACCAGTATCTGCAACCTTCAATATCAAATTACTTCCATCACTCTCATAATACACACTAATAGTGCCATTATTAGGGGTATATTTGAATGAGTTTGAAATCAGATTAAAAAATACTCTTTCGATTTTCTCTACATCGATTGCGATTAATATTGAGTTCTCCTTTGGAGGATGCAATAATAACTTAATATCTCTTTTGCGTGCAAGAGCATAGAATGAATCCATCCAATCGTTAATAGCTATATTGAAATCAATCTCTGTAAGTTTTAGATTAAGCCTTCCGCTCTCATATTTGCGGAAGTCAAGTATCTGATTAATTAGTCGGGTTAGGATCTTAACATTCTTATCAGCTATTTTCATCAGCGTACGCTGTTGATCCGTTAGGTTATCAGCTTCTGCTATCTGAGCTACAGGCTCAGAGATTAGTGTAAGAGGTGTCAGTAGATCATGCGATACATCTGTGAAGAACATAAGCTTTGAGTGTGTCGCTTTCTGAAGTTGTTTATTTAGAGATTCTTGCTTATCCCTCTCCCTTTCGAGCAAATTGTTTTGATACATAAGTGTCTTCTGATGACGGCTATGCTGCCAATACGCCCGTAGCAAAAGAAAAGCAACGCCAAAGAGCAACATTATTATGGCAATACTTGAGTAAAAGAGAGACGTCTGGGCAGAGTGTTGTGCCCAAAAGTCATCTATTTGAGATTTCAATAGTATTATTTTTCTTGTTTCCTCATTAAGTGTCTCATTTTGCAAGAGAAGAATATCAGCGTTTGTCAGATCCACAGCAGAGGATACAGGTAGTTGTACATCCCTTTCATAAGGCTCGTTCTTGAGAATAGCTAAAGCCGTTTGTATTAATCTATGCCCTTCTGTTGGATACAAGAATGTAGCATCAATTACACTGTCTACAACTGCTTTAATACCGATGTTAGGAGCAGCATCAATACCAATAATCTTAATGTCATTACGACCCTTTTTGCTTGCCACCTCCGACGCACCTATTGCCATACGGTCATTGTGTGCATAAATAAGGTCTATCTCGGGGTAAATATTCAGCAAGGAATCAGTTATCATAACTGCATTTTCTTTATTCCAATTAGCCTCAACGCTTGTAAGGAGCTCGCCACCGCCTTTTGCAAATTCAATAGCAAAACCATTATGTCGTTCTTCTGCTGGAGTTGACCCCCTTAGCCCATATATCTCAATAGCTTTAGCCCCCTTGCCAAGCAAATGAAGGGCATATTGTGCTGCCGAACGTCCTAACCCCTCATTGTTAACACCCATACGTACGGTATACGTGTCACAAATTATATTCCTATCAAAAATAATTACAGGCATACCACTTTTATATACTTGCTCAATAATAGGAGTCAGAGCAGCCGCTTCATTGGGAGATACAATAATAATGTCGAAATCATTTTCTACAAAATATTTAATGTCTTCAATCTGCTTTTCATTGTTGTCCAATGCAGAGAGTATCTCTACGGAAGCATCTTCGTGAAACATTATCTCACGATATATCTCTTCGTTCATCTTTGTTCGCCAATCATCTTGACTACATTGTGAGACGCCAATTTTATATACCCTTGTATCGGTACATCCTAATAAGATTGTAGTGATAGCCAAGAATAGGCTGTATAAAAGAATCCTTACCATTTGTTTTCATAGCTTGATATCATACAAAGTTAGATATTATCCTATAAAAAGAGTGCATAAGGTAGTAAAAATAGGGCTATGCAACATTCTTGATAGTTAATGCACGGTTTTTGATAACTTCACTCGACTCATTAATAGTAGCTTTGTAGTAATAAATGTTTGAACAACTATTATATAGATGACTCTAAGCAATATAGAGTATAGAAAGAATATTCTCGAATTAAACCACTAATATCAAATAATATGAAGAAAGTATTGATAACTATCTCTGCTATTATCTCCTTTGGAGTTAGTTTGCTAACACCAACGACCGTATATGCAGCAGATGGTTTGGATGTGAATCATCTAGGATTGAGTAACACCCTTGTCAGAGTAGTAGGGGAGGGTAATTATCTAATTATACCAATTCAAGAGAGCGAGGAAGACTCAAAGATAAATGTCATTGTAGATGGTAAAATTGCTGAAACTATTTACGTCAAACTAGCAAAGTCAAACATAGACTATACTGTCCCATACGATCTAACTCCTTACAAAGGACATTGCGTACTCTTCGATATCATTTCACCTCAAGCATCACCAACAATGCAACAAGCAAAGGAGATGCTATGTTGGAATGGTTTCGAACTATCGAATAACTTTGATACAACCAATAGGGAGAAATACCGTCCAGCTTTTCACCATACACCTTTATATGGTTGGATGAATGATCCCAATGGAATGTTCTATAAAGATGGGAAATGGCATCTATATTACCAATATAACCCATATGGTTCAAAATGGCAAAATATGAGTTGGGGTCACTCTACCTCTTCTGATCTAGTGCATTGGCAACACGAGCCAATTGCTATCACCTCAGATGCATTGGGTGCAATATTTAGTGGTAGTTGTACCATTGACAAAGAGAATAGCTCTGGATTTGGTAAGGATGCAGTAATCGCACTATACACATCTGCAGGAACAAGTCAAATGCAGAGTTTAGCCTCTAGCCAAGATAATGGAAAAACATTCGACATATACCCGGGTAATCCTATTATCACTCTCGAAAGTGAAGCGAGAGACCCGAAAGTGTTTTGGAACGATCAGGCAAAAGAGTGGAATCTTATTCTAGCTCATGCTCTTGACCATGAGATGCTAATTTTCTCATCTGTTGATATGAAGAAATGGGAACTCAAGAGCAATTTCGGTAAAGGACTAGGTGCTCAAGGCGGAGTATGGGAGTGCCCAGATCTATTCGAACTAAAGATCAAGGGGAGCAACAAAACGAAATGGGTACTTCTTTGTAACATTAATCCTGGCGGACCTTTTGGTGGTAGTGGCACACAATATTTTATTGGAGAATATGATGGGAAGACCTTCGCTGTTGATCTTGACAAGAATGGAAATGTTCCAACCAAATGGCTTGATTATGGCAAAGACCATTATGCAACCGTAACCTGGGACAATGCACCTGCTAATCGCCGTACAGCTATTGGATGGATGAGCAACTGGGAATATGCAGGAGATGTTCCAACCAAGCAGTTTAGAAGTGCAAACACACTCCCACGAGAGATTGGACTATTCAAAGCCCCTGATGGAGAAATTTATGCTTCCTCTACTCCTTCACCAGAACTCGAAATACTTAGAGGTGAACTTGTACAAAGCATCAACAAAAATAGTATAGCTGATAAAAAGCAGACATACTCTCTACCTACAACAAATGATGGTATATGTGAGATACTTCTATCTGCGGAGGCTAATAAATCAAATGAGCTCATTCTTGAATTATCCAACGATGAAGGAGATAAGGTCTTAATTAAATACATTAGAGATGAGAGAAAACTATCATTTGATCGTACTCAAAGTGGTATTGTAGACTTTAATCCAGCTTTCCCTGCTGTAACAGTTACACCAACTCATGAGAACAATGGAAATATTGATCTTAGGATTTTTATAGACAGATCAAGCATTGAACTCTTTGAAAAGGATGGTCGTTATGCAATGACTAACCTCGTGTTCCCAAACAAGCCGTATACCAACTTGTCAGTATCATCTTTAGGTGGGAACGCCAAATTGAGATCACTGAAGATATACTCTTTAAATAATAAATAAATCAGTAAAACTCATGATTTTATAATGAATGCAACACAATCACTCGTGACGAATCGCAAATCATTCGTCCTACAGATAATTCCTGTAATACTGAGCTTCTTTGTCATGGGATTTGTTGATCTGGTGGGTACAGCCTCCAACTATGTTCAGAAGGACCTAGCTCTTACAGACTCACAAGCCAATCTCTTTCCATCTCTAGTATTCTTTTGGTTTCTAATTTTCTCAGTCCCAACAGGAATGCTGATGAATAAAATAGGACGAAAGAAAACGGTATTAATAAGTTTGGTTGTTACTGCTGTATCACTCTTTATACCTGCTTTTGGCAATAGTTATACAGTTATGCTACTATCTTTCTCACTTCTTGGTATAGGTAATGCAATAATGCAAACATCACTAAATCCATTGGTGACAAATCTAATAGCAGGAGATAAACTAGCCTCAACACTTACTTTTGGTCAGTTTGTCAAAGCCATCGCCTCTTTTCTAGCTCCAATAATAGCAGCATGGGGAGCAGTCACCGCATTTCCTACCTTTGGACTCGGTTGGCGAGCACTATTCCTAATATACTCTGTTATCTGCTTTTTGTCAATTTCGCTCCTTGCAGCAACACCTATTGACGAGGACCGTCCAGATAAGGCATCAAGTGTAAGCGAGTGTCTCAAGCTACTTACTCGCCCATTCATATTACTATGTTTTATAGGAATTATGTGTCACGTAGGTATAGATGTTGGAACCAATACTACAGCCCCCAAGATATTAATGGAACGCCTTAGGATACCACTTGAGGAGGCAGGATTTGCAACTGGGATTTATTTTATATTCCGCACCGTAGGCTGTCTTTTTGGAGCTTTCATACTGCGCTCTATTTCACCAAAACTGTTTTTTGCATTAAGTGTCTCTATGATGCTTACGGGAATGGGGTTCTTATTCGTATTTGACACTATGCTACCCCTTTATGCAGGAATAGCCCTTGTAGGATTTGGCAATTCTAATATATTCTCTATAATCTTCTCCCAGGCACTTCTCTCTTCTCCGAGTGAGAGAAATGAAGTTTCGGGATTGATGATAATGGGGCTCTTTGGAGGTGCTATTTTCCCTTTAGCAATGGGGTATGCAGCTGATGCCATTGGTCAAATAGGAGCAGTTACGGTAATGACTTTAGGGGTAATATATCTTCTTTTCTATACATCAAAGATAAAAGCAATATCATAAGTTTATAATTTAATCTTACCAACTAAATAATGAATAACCTAATCGTTGGAATGGGTGAAGCCCTTTGGGATGTGCTTCCTGAAGGTAAAAAGATTGGGGGTGCACCTGCCAACTTCGCCTATCATGTTTCGCAATTCGGACTCTCAAGCTGTGTAGTTAGTGCAGTGGGTGACGATGCCTTAGGACATGAAATTATAGAGAACTTCACATCAAAGGGTTTAACCCATCTTATAGAGAGAGTTCCATATCCTACTGGTACGGTTCATGTCGAATTAGACCAAGAAGGAGTGCCTCAGTATGATATCAAAGAGAATGTGGCGTGGGATAATATCCCCTTTACTGATAAACTCAAATCTTTGGCAGAAAAAACAAAGGCAATCTGCTTTGGCTCACTAGCCCAACGCAATGTGGTCTCGCGAAATACCATTAACCTTTTTCTCGATGCAATGCCACAAAACGAGGATAGTCTTATTGTTTTTGATGTAAATCTTAGACAGGGCTTTTATAACAAAGAGATTATCTGTAACTCTATGGAGCGCTGTAATATACTTAAGATTAATGATGAGGAGCTTGTGACTGTTAGTCGTATGTTTGGATACCCTGGCATTGATCTTCAGGATAAATGTTGGATACTACTAGGCAAATATAATCTTAAGATGCTTATCCTTACTTGTGGAATCAATGGAAGCTATGTTTTCACACCTGGTAATGTATCTTTCCAAACAACTCCCAAAGTGGAAGTTGCGGATACGGTAGGAGCAGGCGATAGTTTTACTGCGGCATTTATATCTAGTATTATTAAAGGTAAATCAGTTACAGAAGCACACGCACTTGCAGTGCAGACTTCGGCTTTTGTTTGTACAAAGAATGGAGCAATGCCTATACTGCCACAACAATATGTAGGTTGAGACTTTCTTACCAGATATAGATCTCTTTCTACAATATTATCATTTAAAAAGAGGATGTGTCGTAACGACATATCCTCTTTGTTTGTTTGCAGTTTTTCGTTCTTACAATGGATATCTAATGAGTCAACTAATCCCAACTATAAATTATAAAGTATCGTACTCTAGAAATACGTACGTATTTGCTTAAAAGTACGTACGTATTTTTGTCCATTTACGTACGTATTTAAGTCAAAACACGTACGTATTTTGGGAGTTGCTAAAATAGTCTCTGTAACTCCCTGTTTACTAATCGCATAGAAGCCCATAGTTTATAGTTCTCTTGGGAGATTAATATGGTGTTATGAACAGTGTTGATAACTACTTTCACCTCTCTCCTTATTGGCAATATATCTAAGAGTTTTAAGATATGGTATATATAAAGATAAGAGGGTGTATCAAGTAGATACACCCTCTTATCTTTTATTTTGGATGGATAGAATTATCTGATGAATAGTAACTCTCTATATTTAGGAAGAGTCCACATTTCGTCATCAACAATCAATTCAAGTTTGTCAATATGATATCTAATAGACTCTAGAAGTGGAGCCACAGTATCGTGATACGTAACGGCCTTTGTTCTTTCGTCCTCTATCTTGTTTGCAACTTTTCTAGCATCAACCATCTTGTTTACCATGCAGCTGATATTCGAAGAGTGGTAAGCAATTTTCTCAATAATCTCAAGGTCTTGCTTTGCAATGATATTCATCTTTTCAGCATCGAAAAGCTGTTTAACTTTATATACATTATCCAAAAGAAGTCCTTGATATCTTGAAGCAACCGGTATAATGTGATTCATAGCGATATCACCTAGGACACGAGCTTCAATCTGTATCTTTTTGGTGTAAGTTTCCCAATAGACCTCGTTTCTAGCATGAAGCTCGATGTGATTAAGAACACCTAGCTCTTCGAACATTTTGATGTTATCTTCACGAAGGAAGTTGTCAATAATAACAGGAACACTTCTCTCACAATCTAATCCGCGAGAAGCTGCCTCTTGACACCACTCATCGCTATATCCATTGCCATCAAAGCGGATTGGTTTACACTGTTTGATATAGTCTCTAAGAACGCTGAAGATAGCTTTTTCAATTTTAATACCTGATTCTGCTAGTGCATCAACACTCTTTTTGAACTCTTTTAGCTGGTGAGCTACGGCAGTATTTAGTACAATCATAGCACCTGCACAGTTGTCCGAAGAGCCTACTGCTCTGAATTCGAATCTATTACCAGTAAATGCAAATGGTGAAGTACGGTTTCTGTCAGTATTGTCCAAAAGTAGTTCTGGGATCTGCGTCACACTTAGTTTCAATCCCTGTTTTTCATCTACCTGGATTGCTTCATCAGAGTTACTCATTTCTAATTTGTCAAGTATCTCTGTAAGTTGGCGACCAAGGAATACTGAAACAATAGCAGGAGGAGCCTCGTTTGCACCAAGTCTATGAGCATTCGTAGCAGATGATATACAAGCCTTAAGTAGTCCATTACGCTTATGAACAGCCATCATAATATTCACCAAGAATGTAATAAACTGAAGGTTCTCATGGCTTGTTTTACCAGGAGAAAGAAGATTCACTCCCGTGTCAGTACCTAAAGACCAGTTATTGTGTTTTCCAGATCCATTTACACCTTTAAAAGGTTTTTCGTGAAGTAGGACCCTGAAGTTGTGTCTACGAGCTACCTTACGCATTATTGACATCAAGAGAAGGTTGTGGTCATTTGCAAGGTTTGTCTCTTCATAAATAGGAGCTAACTCAAATTGGTTTGGAGCAACCTCATTATGACGAGTTTTGCAAGGGATACCTAACTTATAGCATTCGTACTCTAGGTCTGTCATAAAAGCTGTAACTCGAGTAGGAATAGCTCCGAAATAGTGATCTTCAAGCTGCTGGTTCTTAGCACTCTCATGACCCATAAGGGTTCTTCCAGTTAGCATTAAGTCTGGACGTGCACACCAAAGAGATTCATCAACCAAGAAATACTCTTGCTCCCAACCTAAGAAAGAAGTTACTTTCTTTACATTAGGGTCGAAGTAACGGCAAACATCTGACGCCGCTTTGTCTATTTGGTGAATAGCCTTGAGTAGAGGAGTTTTAAAGTCAAGAGCTTCACCTGTGTAGGAGATAAATATTGTTGGGATACATAGAGTATGTCCTACAATGAATGCAGGAGAAGAGGGGTCCCAAGCACTGTAACCTCTAGCTTCGAAAGTATTTCTAATTCCACCATTCGGGAAACTAGAAGCATCAGGCTCCTGCTGAATAAGCAGTTTGCCAGTGAATTCCTCAATCATACCGCCTCTACCATCATGCTCCACAAATGCATCGTGCTTCTCAGCAGTACCACCAGTAAGAGGTTGGAACCAGTGAGTATAATGTGTTGCACCCATCTCCATAGCCCACTGTTTCATACCAGAAGCTATGCTGTCAGCTATTTCTCTTTTTAGAGGAGAGATACCATCAATAGTAGCAACTAAAGCATCAAAAGTACTCTTAGAGAGATACTTTCTCATCTTTTCTTTATTGAATACGTACATACCGTAGTATTCACTTGGACGATCGGCAGGAGCTGCCACTTCAATAGCTTTACGTTTAAAAGCTTCTTCTACAACTTTAAATCTTAAGTGTGACATGTTCGAAATGATATAAGTATGTTTCTTCGGTAATTATATTATATCTGTGATTCTCTTTATTGCTTCAATAGTATTCTCTCTTGTGCCGAATGCAGTAAGTCTGAAATATCCTTCACCTGAAGGACCGAACCCAACACCAGGAGTTCCAACTATCCCCTTTTTAGTTAATAGGTAGTCAAAGAATTCCCAAGAGCTAACACCATTTGGAGTTTTAAGCCATATGTAAGGAGCATTTATCCCACCATATACCTCATATCCAGCTTTGCTAAGTCCCTCTCTAATAATACGCGCATTCTCCATATAATACTTGATAGTCTCTTGTATTTCACTTTGACCTTCAGCTGAATATACTGCTTCAGCTGCTCGCTGTACTATATAAGGAGTACCATTGAATTTTGTTGTCTGACGTCTATTCCAGAGTGAATTTAGTGAAACGGTCTCATTACTCTGAGATCTTAATACTATTTCCTTGGGAACTATAGTATAACCACACCTAAGTCCAGTAAACCCAGCTGTTTTAGAAAAACTTCTAAATTCAACAGCACAAGATTTAGCCCCTTCAATTTCATAAATTGATTTTGGGATATCTTCCTCTTGAATAAACGCTTCATAGGCAGCATCAAAAAGAATTATTGACTCATTGGCAATAGCATAGTCTACCCATTTTTTTAACTCTGATTTTGTAAGGACTGTGCCTGTTGGGTTGTTTGGGTAACAAAGATATATCATATTTGCAACCTTTGATGGAAGCTCAGGTATGAAGTTGTTGTCTTTATTACATGGGAGATATACAATGTTGTTCCATTCTCCATTTGAACCTAGCTCTCCAGCTCTACCACCCATAACATTTGAATCCACATAAACAGGGTACACAGGGTCAGTGACAGCAATAATATTTGACTGAGAAAGAATGTCACCAAAGTTACCAAGATCACTCTTAGCTCCGTCGCTAATAAATATCTCATCAGGGGATATACTTACTCCACGTTTCTCAAAATCATTATATGCAATTGCTTCTCGAAGGAATCCATAACCTTGTTCAGGTCCATATCCTTTAAATGTTTCGCTGCATGCCATTTCATCAACGGCATTATGTAGAGCTTTGATTACAGATTTTGGTAGTGGACGAGTAACATCGCCTATGCCAAGTCTGATAATTTTTGCTTCTGGATTAGTTGAAGAGTGGTTCGCTACTTTACGTGCGATCTCTGAAAATAGATAACTATCTTGAAGTTTTAGAAATTCGTTATTAATAATAGGCATTTAGTACAATATTATTATTAGTTATGTATTACGACAAAGGAGTAAAGAAAGAGTGTAATATTATTACACATCTTTCTTTACTCCTCTAAGTTTTATATCTATTGATCTTTTGTATCTAGTAGTATTCCATCGAAAACTCTTGTTGCACCACCAGTCATAAATACATGATTATTCGATTCATGCCATTCAATCTCGAGGTCACCACCAATTAGTTTCAAAGTAGCTTTTCTGTCGGTATATCCGTTTAGTACAGCTGCAACAAGTGTTGCACAAGCTCCTGTACCGCAAGCAAGTGTTTCTCCTGAACCTCTCTCCCATACGCGCATACGTAATGTGTCACGGGAAATAACTTCTACAAATTCAACATTTGTAGCATTAGGGAAGGATTTGTGAATTTCAATTTCTCTACCTAGGCTGTGTAGGTCAATATCTTCAAATGAATTGATAAAGATTACAGCATGAGGATTGCCCATTGATAGGATAGTCGCTTTATACTCCGTTCCATTCACAACAATGGGGTGACCAACTATAGGATTCCCTATAATTGTGGTAGGTATTCTTTCGGGCTCAAAGCAAGGCTCACCCATATCTACAGTCACAGAAGAGATATTGCCCTCTTGTAAATTTAGATGAAGAGTTTTTATGCCAGCTTTTGTCTCCAGAGTAATAATATCCTTTTTTACTATTCCCTCTTCGTAGACATACTTAGCGACACATCTTGAAGCATTACCACACATTTCTGCTTCTGATCCATCAGCATTAAACATTCTCATTCGAATATCAGCGATGCTAGATGGTAGTATTATTACAAGTCCATCGGAGCCAATTCCAAAGTGTCTATCACTTATTTTACGGGAGAGTTCTTCAGGGTTAATAATGCTTTCACACAACCCATTTACATATACGTAATCATTTCCAGCCCCGTGCATTTTAGTGAATTTCATTACTAGATATCGTTTTGATTGTTTGTAATAGAATAACTCTTTCAAATTGGCCATAAACCGACACAAATATAGACATTTTGAAAATATTATTGCTATTTTTAGGAATTATTTTGTAATTGAGTGACAATTCCTTTGGAACTATTAAACATTAGATATTGTCGGTTTGTTACATATGTGAACTGTTTAATATAATTTATTATGTCATTTGAGTCAGTCGAAATTAATAAAATATTGTTAGCCTTTGGATTAACAATGATTGCAGGGTTGGCCACGGGGATTGGTAGTATTCTAGCTTTTTTTACCAAACATACAAATACGAAGTTTCTTTCATCAGCCTTAGGCTTTTCTGCGGGGGTTATGATGTTTGTCTCTTTTGTTGAGTTATTGCCAACTTCGAGAATTGGTTTTATTGAGGATTTTGGAGATAAGCAAGGCTTTCTCTATATGCTATTATCTTTCTTTGGTGGAATAGCTCTTATTATGTTTATAGACTTTGTTATTCCTTCAGAAGAGAATCCACACGAGAGTCACAAAGTTGAGGAGATGCAATATAAGTATAAACTTAAGCGGATGGGGGTTATGATTGCCTTGTCAATTGCAATACACAACTTCCCAGAAGGATTAGCAACATTTGTTGCGGCTATGGATAATCTTGAGATTGCTATACCTATTGTAGTGGCTATAGCAATTCATAATATTCCCGAGGGTATTGCTGTTTCAATACCAATATATCATGCTACTGGGGATAGGAAGAAGGCATTTCGTCTCTCCCTATTGTCTGGTATGGCTGAACCTTTGGGTGCGATCGTTGGTTGGTTGATATTGATGCCCTTCTGGACACCAACAATTAATAATATTATATTAGCAGGAATTGCTGGTATTATGGTTTTTATCTCTCTAGATGAACTATTACCAAGTGCCGAGAAATATGGAGAGCACCATTTGTCTATTACAGGTCTTCTTTTAGGAATGTTAGTTATGGCTGCTAGTCTGTATATGATTTGATTACTAAACTTTTACTCGACTTTGTATGTTATTGTAGGGAATAACCTAAATTACTACAACTATGTCAAAATTTATTCAAGAATTTAAGGAGTTTGCCATAAAAGGAAATGTTGTTGATATGGCAATTGGTATCATCATTGGTGGTGCGTTTGGTAAGATTGTATCTTCTGTCGTTGCTGACATTATTATGCCTGTGATTGGTATATTTATGGGTGGGGTTAATTTCACTAACCTTAAGTATGTAATAAAAGAGGCTGTGATGGACCCTGCAGGTGTTGTTACTACACCAGAGAGTGCTATTCTGTATGGTAAATTCCTACAAACTACTTTGGATTTTGTAATCATAGCATTGGCTATTTTCCTAATGCTTAAGATGATCATGAAGTTAAAGAAAGAAAAGGTAGAAGAGCCAGCTGCAGCGCCAGAGCCAACTAGTGAAGAGAAGTTACTTGGTGAAATAAGAGATCTACTTAGGGATAAGAAATAATACTAGGATAGTAAATATATATATAGAGAGAGTAGCATTACCTATTAAAGGTTTGCTACTCTCTCTATATATTTATTTTATCTCCTCATACTCTACACTGCCTTTAACACTATCAATATCGTCTTTTTCTGGATAGCTGCCACAACTATCTCTATTGTTACATTTACAAGATGGGATCACGAATACAGCCTGTAATATAAATATTAAGCAGAACACGATTAACCAATAATCACCAGATATTATCATGTAAATAAGAAGTAGCAGCGAGGTTATAATGCGAATATACTCCTGTATACCCCATTTCTTTCTTATCTCTATTCTACTCATACCAAATAATGATATTTATTATTACCACTAATCTCAAAACAAATATTGAACTGCGATTGTTCTAATTCAGAATAATGATTAATACTAGTCGTTCTTCTTTATTAAGGTTCTTTTTGAGTAAAAAAAGCACTACCGCTCAACTTTTTAGCTCAGCTATTCGTTATATATGTAACAGAAGCAGATAATTCATATGCTATATATGATAAAGGATGACCGTCGTGATTTTAAGGAGTAATATTTTGATTTGATCCAAAAGCTCCTTAGACGGCCAGTTGATTCGGTTAGATAGTTAATTAGTGTTTTGTTTAGTGGCGGTGTTTAGGAAACTAGGCACCGCTTTCTTTTTAATATTAATGATAATATATAATATCTAAGAACTATGGCACTACATCGCTACTCTGCTTTCCATTTGGTTAGAAAGCAAGACCTAAACATGCATGGAACACTTATTATGACACACTTCTCTGAGTGGTTTCTTGATTCTGCAATCATGAACTTGTCATTTTTAGTTGATCCTCACCTTATTTATTGTCAAAAGGTACATGGTTACGAACTACATAAGCCTATTTATGAAGGAGATCTAATACGCTTTGAGTCTACTTTAATAGAGTCAGGCCACAGCATGCTAGTTGTATATATTAGGGTTACTGATGCTAGAGATCCAAAATCTTTTATATCTGAAGGTGTTCTTTCATACAGATCCGTAGACAAAGATATTCAAGGAGTAGCACACCATATTATAATAAATCCAGAGGGGCCAGAAGATACAGCAATACAAGAGAGAGGTAGAGCTTTAGCTCATAAGCTTCATTGAAAATTGTTCTTTGCACATTTAATTTAGTCCTGTAAATTCTTCAATTCGTCGGAAACTAGTAGAAGATAATATTGGTTTATTGGTAATTTCATACAGTTATAATTAAACATGCTAATTACCATGAAACAGAAACCAAAATTATCCTTTTGGCAGATCTGGAATATGAGTTTCGGATTTTTAGGGATTCAATTTGGATTTGCATTGCAGAATGCTAATGCTAGTCGTATACTTCAAACATTTGGTGCTGATGTTGAGCACCTATCTTGGTTTTGGATTGCAGCACCACTTACAGGAATGATTGTTCAGCCTATAGTAGGACACTATAGCGATAAAAGTTGGACGAGACTTGGTCGTCGTAGACCTTTCTTTCTAGCTGGTACAATTTTGGCATGTATAGCCTTAGCTCTAATGCCAAATGCTGGTTATATGGCAACAGCGATATCCCCAATGTTCATTGGTGCGGGAATGTTGATGATAATGGATGCATCAATAAATGTTGCAATGGAGCCTTTTAGAGCTCTTGTAGCAGACTTACTTCCCTCCGAACAAAGAACATTGGGGTTCTCCATACAGACATTCTTGATTGGTATAGGAGCCGTTATTGGGTCATGGATGCCATATATGCTAGCTGAATGGGTAGGTATATCAAAAACCTCAGAACAGGGTCAAGTACCAGATAATGTTGTATTTTCATTTTATATTGGTGCGATCTTTTTTCTAGCAGCTATAATATGGACTGTGTTTAAGACTAAAGAGTATCCTCCAGGTGAGTTTGACACTGATGGTGAGCAAATAGAAGAAGAGAAGCACCTTGGTTTAATATCAATACTACATGACTTTAGGAATATGCCTAAAAGTATGATACAGTTAGGTGTCGTACAGTTTTTCTCATGGTTTGCACTATTTTCAATGTGGGTATATTCTACACCAGCAATAGCCACACATATTTATGGGGTTGAGTTAGGAGACAGTTCCTCCCGATCGTATCAAGATGCGGCAAATTGGGTTGGGGTATTGTTTGGTATATATAATGCTGTATCAGCAATTTATGCACTGTTACTTCCAGCAATTGCACTAAAGATTGGCAGAAGATCGACTCACGCCATATCCTTGATTATGGGTGCGGCAGGTCTAATTTCTATATACTTTATTAAGGACTCCCAGTTATTAGTTTTCTCAATGATTGGAGTCGGTTTTGCTTGGGGTAGTATTCTTGCAATGCCATATGCAATACTAGCAGGTTCAATTCCAGCCAAGAAGATGGGTATTTATATGGGGATCTTTAATTTCTTTATTACTATACCTCAAATAATCAACGGTGTTGTAGGTGGATCTATGGTCAAATATCTATATAATTCACAGACAATCTATGCTATTGTTGCTGCAGGTGTTTGCTTGTTCATAGCTGCAGTTACACTTATATTTGTAGAAGATAAAGATGAGTTCGTAAAACATAAAAACTAATAAACATGAAAAAAATATTAGCCACACTACTTTCTATTACAACAACAATACCACTATTCTCTCTTAATGTAGAGAGAGTTGATCCACCAAATTGGTGGGCTGGAATGAAGAATAGCGAACTGCAGATAATGATAACTGGTCAGGACGTTGGTGTAAGTGATATTAAAATAGAGGGAGAGGGTATTAAAGTAAATAGCAAGGTCTCTCTTGAAAACAAAGACTACGCTATTCTATATCTCGACTTGAAAGATGCCAAACCTGGGGAGTTCAAGATAAATCTTAAGAAAGGCTCGAAAAGTAAGGTTATCAACTATGAGTTAAAGGATAGAACTATTTTGCCAGAGGATAGGATGGGCTTTGGACCACAAGATGTTCTCTATTTAATAATGCCAGATCGTTTTGCTAATGGTGATATTTCAAATGACAATCTCAAATTAAACTTTGATGTTAAGGTAGATAGAGCTAACCCAAGTGGAAGACACGGCGGTGATTTAAGAGGAATAATCAACCACTTAAATTACATAAATGATCTGGGAGTTACAGCTATTTGGCTAAATCCAGTATTAGAAAATGATCAGCCTTCTGGTGACTATCATGGTTATGCTACTACTGATTACTATCGTGTAGATCCTCGTTTTGGTTCAAATGATGAATATGTTGAACTGATTGATAAGACTCATGATATGGGTATGAAGCTTGTAATGGATATGATTTTTAATCACTGTGGCAGTGAGCACCAGTGGCGCAAAAATCCACCATCACATAATTGGTTTAATAACCAAGATAAGTTTGTACAAACATCATTTAGACTATCCTCTCACTATGATCCTTATACTTCGGATTATGATAAAGGCATAACCGAAGATGGTTGGTTTGTTGAGTCAATGCCTGATTTAAATCAGAGAAACCCGCATGTTGCAAGATACCTTATTCAAAATAGTATTTGGTGGATAGAGTACTCTAATATTGATGGGATAAGGATGGATACTCATCCATATGCAGACTTTGATATGATGTCTCAATGGTGTAAAGAGGTAATGGATGAATATCCAAACTACAATATTGTAGGAGAGTGTTGGTATGGTAACACTGCATCAACAGCATTTTGGCAAGCTAATTCAAAACTTTCGGCTCCACGTAATAGTAACCTCAAAACAGTAATGGACTTTCCACTGATGAGTGTTCTTAATAAGTCATTCAATGAAGAGACTACCCCGTGGAATGGGTTAAATACTATATATGATCAGCTATCATTAGACTATCTATACCAAGATCCAAACTACGTACTAACGTTTTTGGATAACCACGATACTGATAGATTTCTAACAGAGATGCCAGATAACATTGATATCTTCAAACAAGCGATAACTTTCCTTTTAACTACTCGTGGGATACCACAAATTTACTATGGTACTGAGATACTTATGAATGGTACAAAGAGTAGGTCAGATGGAGATATACGCCTAGATTTCCCTGGTGGATGGAGTGGGGATCCTATTAACTCATTCACTAAAGAGGGGAGAAGTGATCTGCAAAATCAAGCACACTCATTCTTGACAAAGATCCTTAACTGGAGAAAAGGCAATAAAACTGTTACAGAAGGAGTACTTAAACACTTTATGCCAACCAATTCCATATATGCATACACAAGAACAGTTGATGACAAGAGTGTTTTTGTAATATTGAATGGTAAAAACCAAGAGGTTGAAATGGATATTAATCGCTATTCAGAGGCCTTAAAAGGATACTCTAGAGGATATGATATAGTTACTGGTGATGTTATTGATATCACTAATAATATAAAATTACCATCTAGAGCAGCACTAATACTAGAACTACAAAGATGAGATTACACTTTAATATAAACTATTATACACAATATGGAGAAGAGCTTTTCTTAGCTCTTCTCCATATTGGTAGAGATTCCATAGAGACCAAAACCGAAGTACCAATGCGTTATGGCTATGATGGAGAGTGGAAACTATCAATATTGGACTATCCAAGTTCATCAACGATACACTACCAATATCTAGTAAAGGTTGGAGATAGGGTAGTGAGAAGAAGTCTACACAAATATGTTATTAACACTGTTGATAACTATAAAGAGTATGATATCTATGATAGATGGCAAGATATGCCCTTTAATGCCCCACTCTATACATCAGCATTTACTCAGAGTTTCCTTTCACGAACTAGTAGCTCCAATAAAGAATCTGCTACGATAGGGGAGATTTTGCTTAGAGTGGATGCACCTACGATCTCACCTGATAAGTGTTTAGCACTACTTGGCGAAGGAGATTACTTTGGTAATTGGAAGATTAATCCAGACCTAATATTTGATGATAGTAAATACCCAAGTTTTTCACTTGGGTTAGATTATCGTAAGTGTAAACAAGGAGCTAATTACAAGTTAGCTTATATAGATAGGATTACCAGCAATATCACAGACTGGGAAGAGGGAGATAACCGTACGTTCAATTTTAGAGCTCCAATAGAATCTGCTATTACTATTCTAAATATTGAGGAGTATAGAGACAACAATCCAAAATTCAAGTATTGTGGAACAGCCATTCCACTATTCTCATTGAGAAGTAAAAGCAGTTTTGGTATTGGAGACTTTGGAGATCTATATAAGTTTGTTGATTGGAGTGCACAAACAGGCCAACGAGTTATACAACTACTACCAATCAATGACACTACAATGACACATACATGGGTAGACTCATACCCATATAATGCAAACTCTATTTATGCATTACATCCAGCATATATAGATATTACACAACTTCCTCCATTGGTTGACAGCGAGATCTCAATTGAGCTATTCAATAGAGCATATGAGCTAAATCTTATGGATGAGGTAGATTATGAAGGATCAACAGAGCTTAAATGGGACTATCTAAGACTCATATTTAAGCAAGAGGGAAAGAGTATACTAGAGAGCTTTGAGTTTAAGAAGTTCTATCAATCAAACAAAGAGTGGTTAGTACCATACTCAATATTCTCATCATTAAGAGAGAAATATAAGACTCCAGATTTTAGGTTATGGGGAGAAGACTCTGTATATAATAGTTCAAGAATAGAAATACTATCATCACCCCAACATGAGAACTATGATGAAGTAGCCCTACATCTCTACATTCAGTATAATCTACATATTCAATTACTCAGAGTTAGGCACTATGCACACTCTAAAGGAGTAGTTCTAAAAGGCGATATACCAATAGGAATTTCGCCAAATAGTGTCGAAGCATGGTGTGAGCCACACCTCTTCAATATGCAGACACAAGCTGGGGCACCGCCAGATGCATTTTCTGTAGATGGTCAAAACTGGGGATTTCCAACTTACAATTGGGATGAAATGGCTAAAGATGGATATCAGTGGTGGTGCAAGCGATTTAAGAAGATGTCAGACTACTTTGATGCCTATCGCATAGACCATCTTCTTGGGTTCTTTCGTATTTGGGAGATACCAAAGCACTCAGTTCAAGGGCTTCTAGGATATTTCAACCCAGCAATACCATTTACTCGTCAAGAGTTGCAAGATAATAACTTCTACCTTGACGATAGTCGTCACCTAAGACCATACATCGCTCAATGGTATATTGATAATCTATTTGGTCAATACAGTGATGAGGTGAAGAAGAGATACTTGGATCACACACAGGACAACCATTACACCCTAAAAGAGACAAATAATACTCAAAGAAAGATTGTAGCGATCTTCGAGGAAGAAGAGGCAAATAGTAAGTCTGATATTATTAGATCAGGCCTTATGACTCTTTGTAATGACCAACTATTTATTCGTGATCCTAAAGATGGCGAAAGGTTTCATCCAAGAATATCAGCACACTCGACACATGCATATCAGCAGCTTGATCAATGGCAGAAGGACCAATTCAATAGACTATATACCCACTTCTTCTATGAAAGGCACAATGAGTTCTGGAAAGATCAAGCTATGATGAAGCTACCAACGCTTATTGCATCGACCAATATGCTTGTATGTGTAGAAGACTTAGGTATGATACCAGATTCTGTTCCACAAGTTATCAGAGATCTTCAAGTGTTAAGCCTTGAGATACAGAGTATGCCAAAGGATCCGACGATGGATTTTGCTTACACTAATCACTATCCATACCTATCTGTTTGTACAACTTCTACTCACGATATGTCAACAATTAGAGAGTGGTGGGAGGAAGATTACACAAGAGCTCAGAACTACTTCCGTGATATATTGTGGCGAAATGACACTGCCCCAAAAGGGTGTGAACCATGGATTGCTAATCAGATAGTCAAAAACCATCTAGAGTCTCCATCCATGTTAGTGATACTTCCTCTTCAAGATTGGTTTGCCACAGATGGTAGCATCAGACGCGCTGACCCTAAGAGTGAACGTATTAATGTACCTGCAAATCCTAAACACTATTGGAGGTATAGAATGCACATAACTATCGAAGAGTTAATAGCAAGTAGCAACTTCAATAAATCAGTTAAGCAGTTAATAACCCAGAGTGGTAGATAATAGAAAAAGGAGAGCATAGCTAGATTATCTAGCTATGCTCTCCTTTTTTTACTCTATGCGTCTTACTCTAATACCAACATCATGTATGTCGGACAGATAAAGATCACTCATAATATGTCTAACCCTAAAAGTATATGCTGTTGAGTCAGGCAGAATAATATTAGGAAAAACGACTCTCCCTATTTGGTACGAATTGCCAAAGCCATCAGCCAAGAAGCTGCCGTAATCATCATAAAGAGTCATACAAACACTCTCTTTTCCTATTATGGAGTCTCCAAGCAATCTCTCAATGTCCATCCAAAGGTCTCGATAAGGATATCCCCTTCCGAGCCTAAGCTCAAGTGAAACCTCACATGCCATTTTAGAAGATACAGAGTCCATCACAAAATTAAGAGTATCATCAAAAGCCCACGTAGAGTTAGCCATATGTCTAAACTCGTGATGTCTCTCTCTGCCTGAGCAACCCACCAATATAGTTATTGAGCAAAGCAGTAGAAATAATAAACTACACCTCCTGCTTATTGCCATCACCCTTAGGTTTTGCCTCGTTTTTTCCTTTGAAAGGTCTTGCTGGTCTACTATTTCTATTTTCCCCACCTTCATTGTTATTTCCTTTTCCTTCACGATGTTGGTTGGTTGACTCATTCTCACTTCCTGTACGAGGTTTGAATTTCTTGCGGCGAGGGGCCTCACCAGTTTCACTTTTTCGCTCAGGTCTTCTTTCAGCTCTACGCTCCTTTGGTTGATTATCACCATTTGAAGGCTCTGCTGCTGTATTCTTATCTTTTACTATTAGCTTCTTTTCACCCTTAGGTTGAGGGCGCTCTGTGCGCTCAGGTTTTTCACCTCGGCCACCATTAGGACGACGCTTCTTGTTCTTGTCGAATCTAGTTAGTGAGTCATCACCAACTCCATCTTGAAACTCTCTGCGGTTATCATCAGACTCCACATTGTCCTGAAGCTGATCTACACGAATACCACGCTTATTCAAAGCAATGATCTCAAATACACGCTTAGCAGATATTGTTACAAGATTAGCTGGGAACTGAGGACTTGTTGAGTAACTAATCTCACGTCTTAGGATATCACTCTTAAAATGATAGTATGTAGAGTCTTTAGTCTCTAGAGGAATCTCTCTTGAAGGCATTTGCTTTTGAACCTCCACGTATGTATCAACCTCATAGTTAATACAACACTTTAGTTTTGCACATTGCCCAGCCAGCTTTTGTGGGTTGAGAGATATATCTTGATGGCGAGCCGCACTTGTTGTTACCGAAGCAAAGTTCCCCATCCAACTAGCACAACACAACTCTCTACCGCAAGGACCAATACCACCAATACGACCAGCCTCTTGACGAGCACCAATCTGTTTCATCTCGATACGTACTCTGAATGCCTCAGCCAAAACCTTAATCAATTGGCGGAAGTCCACACGCCCTTCAGCAATGTAATAGAAGATTGCTTTTCCACAATCACCCTGATACTCCACATCACCAATCTTCATATCCAAGCAAAGGTCTTCGGCTATTCTGCGAGCGCGCAACATCGTGTCGTGTTCTCTAGACTTAGCCTCTTCATACTTCTCAATATCAACAGGGCGTGCTTTTCTATATAGCTTCTTCATCTCGCCGTCTATACGAACATTGCTTTTCTTCATTTGAAGCATAACCAATTCTCCCGTCAACGAAACAACACCAATATCATGTCCAGGTGTAGCCTCTACAGCCACAAGGTCCCCTTTCTCCACAGCTACATTTGTATTATTCAAATAGTAGCCTTTACGAGTATTTTTGAATTGAACCTCTACAAAGTCACACTGATTAACTCCACTAGGAAGATCACACAACCAGTCGTAAGTATTCAGCTTATTATCTTGTTTCTTGGTACAGCCACCTTTATTCATGCAGCAGCCGCCCTTCTTAATGTATTTAAAACTCATTTGATATATATATAGTGATGATAATTATAAAGTTCTTACTTTTTAAATAGTACAATCATTTTGAGAGCCAAATCAAAGAAAACCATCTTAGGGTTAACGTTCGACTCTATATGCTGTTCGGCAAGCTCAAACTCCTTCATGAACTCCTCAATGTTACGTTCGTGAAGAAACGGAGCAAACCTTGAGGCAAAAGTTGCCTCGTCCCGATTCATATAGTTTAGTTCAGGTGTCTGAAGGTTTGCAATGTAGTTCTCTCTAAGAAATTGCTGAGAGTAACCAAGAAAGCGCCTTTGACGCTCACGCCCCAATGAGGCAACCATTTCAGATATATCTTTAAGCTTAACTAACGAATCAAATTTGAGAGATGGATTTGATGCCCCACCCATATTGGCTATTGCATAAGCCATACGCATCATGGTTATGAAGTGCTCATAAAATAGCTTACTATCCTCACTTGTACTCAAGCAGTCAATAGCCTTTAGGTAGTTGCCACCAGAGTAATGAGCTATCGAGGATGCATCCTCCGAGGATAGCATAAATCGGCTCATTAGAGCCTGTTTGAGTTTTTCCAACTCAATATTTCTGACATTAATTCTTTGAGAGCGTGACTGAATAGTCAGAAGAACTCTATCAGGCTGATCACTAACCAATAAGAATAGAGTTTTAGCTGGAGGCTCTTCCAACAGTTTAAGTATCTTGTTTGCACAACTCTCATGAAGTCTCTCAGGAAGCCAGATGATCATTATCTTATATTCTGCCTCATAACTCTTGAGATTGATCTTTCTCATTATCTCGGCAGACTCATTCGAATAGATCAGCCCCTGTGCATTGTCACTCTCGATGAAGCTCATCCATGAGGAGTAGCTAAGGTAGCCACTCTTGTGGATAAACGCCCTAAAATCTTTTAGGTAGTCGTCACAAATCTCACGCTTTAGCTTCGCACTCTTATAGATTGGAAATACGAAGTGTAAGTCAGGGTGAACCAATTCATCATATTTTCTGCAAGAAGGACACACACCGCAAGCATCATCCGTCCCACGGTTAGTGCAATGGATATACCTAGCGTATGCTAAAGCCAGAGCAAATTTACCTACACCTTCACCTCCGCAAAGAAGCTGTGCGTGAGGTATCTGATCTAGCTCTACAGAACGACGTAGACGCTCCTTTATCTCCTCTTGACCAATAATCTGATGAAAAAACATTATTAAAACGACCTTAAATTAATAAACCTTTTGTGCTATCTGCTTCACACTTTGTGTGGCATTTAGCGTATAGAAGTGTATACTAGGAACACCAGCAGCTATTAGCTCCTTTGATTGGTGAATACCCCACTCAACACCACACTCCTTTGTGGCTGCCTCACTCTTGCACTTTCTCAATTCAGAAGCAAACACCTCAGGAATATCCACGTGGAATATACGAGGAATAACGCTTAACTGATTGATTGTAGTTAGAGGTTTTAGTCCTGGAATGATAGGCACAGTTATACCAGCTTCTCTACAACGACGTACAAAATCAAAGAACTTGCTATTGTCGAAGAACATCTGTGTAACTATATAATCAGCACCAGCATCCACCTTTGCCTTTAGCCAATGCATGTCAGACTCTAAATTAGGAGCCTCCTCATGCTTCTCTGGATATCCCGCTACGCCATATGAGAATGAATTGGGTAACCTATCCATTGGGGACCCATCCAAAAAGAATCCCTGGTTATATCTGTTAACTTGCTCCTGAAGATCCAATGCATAGGAGTGTCCATCAAGGCTAACCCCTGAAAGAGGTTCACTCTTTGATTTGTCTCCTCGCAAAAGAAGAAGATCACAAATGCCAAGGAAGTTTAGATCTATCAAGGAGTATTCAATCTCACTCTTTGAGAACCCACTACAAATGATGTGTGGAACGGCAGCTATCTTATACCTACTTTGTATGGCAGCCGCTATTGCAACAGTCCCAGGCCTTTTTCTCTCCATCACCTGTCTGAAGAGTCCACTCTCAGTAGTCTTATAAACTATATCACTTCTGTGAGTGGTTATGTTAATATATTTAGGGTCAAACTCGCGTAAAGTATCAATTGTACTAAATACTTTATCTATGCTATTGCCCTTCAACGGAGGTAGCACCTCAAATGAGAAGGCACTCTTCTGGCAGCTATTTATTATGTCAATAACACTCATCGGCTAATCGTAGATATATGTACAACTCGGGATAATTTATACAAAGATAGAATATTAGATCAAAGTATAGTTGGACTATTTATAATATTTGGTGCATTAATAGCCAAAAAGTTTGCGAACATTTTAATATGTAAGAGTGTTAAACCATTTAAACGTTACTTTATTTCCAACATACTATGCAAACCAAATATCGAGGAGTCATTCTATTGATATGTCTTGCCTTGTTATATATACTACTCGTAGCACAGAAAAATAGAGTTATGGACTACAACAGACTAACAAATGCAGAGAGAGAAGTGATAATAAATAAAGGAACCGAGAGGGCCTTTATTGGTAAATATACAAATAATAAAGAGCTCGGTCTTTATGTTTGTAAGCAGTGTGACGCGCCACTTTATAAGTCAGAACATAAGTTTGAGTCATCATGTGGGTGGCCAAGTTTTGACGATGAGATAAAAGGTGCCGTAAAGAGGATCCCAGATAAGGATGGTAGACGAACAGAGATAGTATGTGCAAACTGTGGAGGTCATCTAGGTCATATATTCTTCAATGAAGGACTTACCCCTAAGATGGTACGCCACTGCGTAAACTCCATTTCGATGAACTTTATTCCTCAAGCAGAGCTGCCAGCTCCTGTTATTATTTCAGAGCGGGAGAGAGCAACGGCTTACTTTGCCTCTGGTTGTTTTTGGGGTACAGAGTACTACTTCTCTAGGCTGACTGGAGTAGACTCAACCACAGTGGGCTTTATGGGAGGAACACTCAAGAACCCAACCTACAGAGATGTCTGTACAAAGAAGACTGGACACGTGGAGTGCTGTAAGGTTTTGTACGATCCATCAAAGATAAGTTATGAGGAGTTGACAAAATTTTTCTTTGAGACTCATGACTTCACTCAAACAGATGGGCAGGGTCCAGATATAGGACCACAATATCTCTCTGTGATTTTTTATCAATCTGATGAGGAGTATGAGATAGCAAAGAAGATAATACTTGAACTTACACTCAAGGGTTATAAGGTTGCGACTCAACTCAGACCAAGTGCACCATTTTATAGAGCTGAGGAGTATCATCAGAGATATTATGAAATAAAGGGTACAACACCATACTGCCACAAGTATACTCAGATCTTCTAGAGTATTTGAGTATAGTGGTTGCACTTTCTTAATGATATACTATTCTTGATTCTTTTATTTGTTATTACTATTATGTCTTATTCTCAACCAGAGAGGGCTTACTCCTATTAGTATAGGAGTAAGCCCTCTCTGATTTAATATCTTGTAGTGTACTAAATAAGTTGACAGTTTAGAAACTTAACAACTTATGCGTACCAAGAAAAAATTTAGCAAAACAGATTGTTTGGCTCTTCTTAATGAGTATTTTTCATCTGATTTATCCGCTTACACATTTGAGCGTAA
>JBOFEN010000053.1:0-44882 GCA_051648105.1 Bacteroidales bacterium | reverse complement strand
TTAAAAGTAATTGGCAGAAACAGATTAATTGAAAGGATAAAACTAGCTATAGAAAAAACAATAACAACAATGAACAAGATATGCCATCCACAACAGGCTAGACAAAGATATTGTGGATGACATTTTCAGTAAACCCTACGTATCTACTACGCTTCTTTCTTTATCTTCTCAAAAATAAACCAATAAGCTGCTCCAACAAATAGAGCTCCTCCAACGATATTACCTAAAGTCGCTGGTAAAAGGTTATTGATGAACAACTGTGAAATTGTTGTTGACCCACCTTCTAGCATCGAAAGAGGAATGAAGAACATATTAGCTATACTGTGTTCATAACCTATAGCGACGAAACACATGACAGGCCACCAAATAGCTACTATCTTACCAAATGTATCTTTAGCAGACATTCCCAGCCACATTGCTAGACATACCAACCAGTTTGCCCCTACCCCCTTGAAGAAAGTTACGATAAATGGGTTTGAAGTCTTTGATTCTGCCAATTTATGAAGGGCTGACTGCCAAGGATCATAGTGTATTACACCTGTGATATAGACAAGAAAATAGGCAAAGAATAGTGCTCCAATAAAATTCCCAATCCAAACAACTGTCCAATTATAGAACGCTGCTCTCCATGGCTGACGACCACTCATCGTATTAGGTATAAAATATGCACAATTACCTGTGAATAGCTCACCTCCGGCAATTACAACCAACATCAAACCAATAGGGAAAGTTGCCCCCATTAATAACTTCTGTAATCCTGGGTTTGCGGCAGATATTCCTGGCATTCCGTAACCTATCAATATTGAGAGAAGACCTCCCATAGCAATATATACCCCTGCGAGGAAACTCATTGACAATGTTTTTGAAAATGGGTAAGCCCCCTTTTCCATAGCTGACTTACCTGCATAGGCTACAATCTCTTTCGGTGAAAGAATATTCATACTCATATATAGTGAACTTTTTATTTCTACAATCTAATCTTTAATACACTTCTATTTTTTCACAAGCGGGGACAAAGATATGCAATATATCACAACTAGACAAAGATGCCCCACTATTCTTATACACAACAAGGAAAATATGTCCCTTATATAATATAAAGAAGAGTGAGCATAATCAATTATGCTCACTCTTCTTTATATTATATCTGACTAAATGCAATTATAATCACTTTGCACTTTTGAATTTACAAGTAAAGTGCCTCATGATTGGAGCCTCCTCCGTAATAACATAACCTCTTGTGATCTCTGAAGATCTATCCATAAGATTCTTCATCGCAGCTGCAACAACATCCATATGATTGTTAGTATAAACACGACGAGGTATAGCAAGACGAAGTAACTCAAGAGCTGGGTATCTATTTTCGCGAGTCACAGGATCACGATCTGCTAAAACTGCACCTATCTCTACCCCACGAATACCTGCCTCTTTATATAACTCAATACAAGCTGTTTGAGCAGGAAACTCCTCGCGAGGAACATTTGGAAGAAGTCTTAATGCATCTACAAATATAGCATGACCACCTGCAGGTCTCTGATAAGGCACTCCATATTCATCTAACTTCTGAGCCAAATACTCTACCTGACGAATACGAGTCTCTAGATAGTCAAATTCTGTACCCTCATCAAGACCAACCGCTAGAGCCTCAAGGTCTCTACCACTCATACCCCCATAAGTTACATACCCCTCAAAACATATATTGAATACAGATGCTTGTTCGAACCAATCTTTGCGGCGAGTAGCGATAAAACCACCCATATTTACGATTGCATCCTTCTTACTAGACATGGTCATTGCATCACCCATCTCGTACATCTCAGTAACAATCTCTTTTATTGTCTTATTCTCATACCCCTTCTCTCTTACCTTGATAAAGTAAGCATTCTCAGCAAAGCGAGCAGAGTCAAATATTACTGGTTTACCAAACTCATCAGCTAGAGCACGAACTTGACGAACACACTCCATAGATACAGGTTGACCACCAGCTGTATTATTTGTAACCGTAACCAAGATGAAAGGGATGCGATCTTTGTGCTCCTCAAGAGCAGCACGAAGCTTCTTTATACAAACGTTACCTTTGAAAGGCACCTCTAGTTGAGTATCCTTAGCCTCATCAATAGTACAATCTAATGCTATCGCTTTTCTTGACTCAATGTGGCCTTTCGTCGTATCAAAATGTGAGTTACCGGGGATAATATTACCCTCTTTAACCAAAACAGAGAATAGTACATTCTCTGCCGCACGACCTTGGTGAGTTGGCAAGAAGTAGTCAAATCCAAGGATTCTCTTGATTGTATCTTTAACTTTATGGAAAGATCGAGCACCTGCATAACTCTCATCCCCTAGCATCATTGCTGACCATTGTTGTTGACTCATCGCTCCTGTACCTGAATCGGTCAATAGGTCGATATAAACATGTTCGCTACGAAGGCTGAAAAGGTTAAAACCTGCCTCTTCAATCCATCTCTCACGCTCTTCTCTACTACTTCTGTAAAGAGGCTCTACCATCTTAATCTTGTAAGATTCTGCAAAAGGTAATTTCATCGTACTTCTAATCAGTTTTTTAGGTATATAATCTAATGCCTCAAGAGGCTTTTTTAATCCGAAAGTTTGCCAATAATACCTAGCTGAAACGCTTTCATTATTAGCTGTGCTGTGTTTTTTACATCCAATTTGGAGAAGATATTCTTACGGTGAGTCTCAATAGTATTGACTGACTTATTCGTTCTTTGAGCTATCTCTTTTGTCGTTTCCCCTAGGCAAATAGCACGGAGAACCTCTAACTCTTTAACTGACAAGTTATCCTTACCATCAAGTACAATTAGCTCCTTTATTGTGGAACGAATGGCTGAATCATAATATGTATCCCCATCTAGAACAAGCTCTACAGCCTGAATAATAGCATTTAGCCTAGCTGACTTTACCACAATCCCATTTACTTTTAGGTCTATTAATTTTTTCAAGACCATCACCTCATCATGGAAGGTGTGAACAATAACTAGTAAGTTCGGATTTATTCTACGTAGGCCCTCAATGAGTTCATAACCAGAAACATCTGGCATCTCTAGGTCTGTAATAAGAAGGTCGTAACTCTCAGCATTAGACACACTGATAGCACTTGACGAACTCTCCAATGCTGTGATGCTATATAGAGGATTCTGTCCCAATAGACTCTTTGCACCTATAAGCATTAGTGGATGGTCATCAACTAGCAATATTTTACACTTTCTGTCAATCCGATCTAGCTCCATTATTTTTTCCCCGTATTATATATATATTTTAAGACTAGACAACTTCTAATTATGCTGTAAATATATGTAAAGAAATAGAGACTACCAAAGAATTGAATTAACTTTGTAGTAAACTTATAGACAACATCAACATAATGCACTCATTTGTTCATCTACACGTACACTCACAATATTCAATACTTGACGGACAAGCCTCTATTGAGAGAATTGTAAGTAAGGCTATAGAGTATGGCATGCCTGCCGTGGCTCTAACCGACCATGGTAACATGTTTGGGGTCAAAGAGTTCTTCAACACTGTATCTAAGAAGAATTCCAAAATTGAAGGTGAAATAAAGAGACTAAAACAAGAGATTGAGAAGAAGAACCAAGCAGATGTAGACCAAGGGTCTGTTGATTCTCTTAATCAAGAATTAGCTTCCGCTCAAAAGCAACTACTCAAGCCTATTATTGGATGTGAGGTATATGTTGCAAGACAAGGCAGACATATTAAATCAGGAAGAGAACACCTTTCTGGACATCACCTAATACTCCTCGCGAAGAACAAAACAGGATATCACAATCTAATCAAACTTGTTTCTTTGGGGTGGATAGAGGGCTTCTACGGAAGACCAAGAATTGACAAAGAGCTTCTAGAGAAGTACAGCGAAGGGCTAATTGTATCATCAGCTTGTCTTGCTGGAGAGATCCCTAGACTCGTTAAGGCTGGCAGAATGGATGATGCACAAAATGCTATTGAGTGGTTCAAAAATATTTTCGGGGATGACTACTACCTCGAAATGCAAAGACATGAGACTTACGATTCAAATGCGAATCAAGAGGTCTATCCAGAACAGAAAGCTGTTAATATTGGCCTAATGGAGCTTTCTCAAAGAACAGGGGTTAAATTAATTGCTACTAATGATGTTCACTTTGTCAATGCAGAAGACGCCGAAGCACATGACCATCTTCTATGTCTAAATACAGGGGCTGATCTCAACGACCCTAAAAGAATGAGATATACAAAGCAGGAGTGGTTTAAAACACCTCAGGAGATGTACTCTATCTTTAGCGACTACCCCGAATGTTTGAATAATACTCTTGAGATAGCTGAAAAAGTTGAGTTCTACTCAATAAACAGCGATGCTATTATGCCTATCTTCCCTCTACCAGATGGATTTACTGATGATGGTGAATACCTTCGCCATCTCACATATGTAGGAGCGGAACTTAGATATCCTAATATGGATGATGAGCATAAGGAGCGAATAGATTTTGAGTTGGATACAATACTAAACATGGGGTTCCCAGGATACTTCCTTATTGTACAAGACTTCATCGCTGAAGCAAGAAAGATGGGAGTCGCTGTTGGACCAGGTCGTGGATCAGCTGCTGGATCAGCTGTTGCATATTGTCTTGGAATTACTGATATCGACCCAATTAAATATGACCTTCTTTTCGAACGATTTCTAAACCCTGATCGTATTTCAATGCCCGATATTGATATCGACTTCGATGACGATGGACGAGGGCAAGTTCTTCAATGGGTTACAGAGAAATATGGTAAGGAGAAAGTTGCTCATATTATCACTTTTGGTACTATGGCTACTAAATCTGCAATTAAAGATGTAGCGAGAGTACAAAAACTACCACTAAGTGAATCTGACAGACTAACTAAACTAGTTCCAGATAAGATCCCTGATGTTAAGAAAGTATCAGTAAAAGCATCAATTGAGTACGTAAGAGAACTTAAAGATGCTGCTGAGTCACCAAATCAAATACTTCGTGACACCATGAAGTATGCTCAAATGCTTGAGGGGAACGTAAGGAATACTGGTGTTCATGCTTGTGGGGTTATCATTGGCAGGGATGACCTAACTAACTATGTGCCAATAAGCACAGCGGATGATAAGGAGAGTGGTGAAAAGATGCTCGTAACTCAATACGAGGGCTCTGTTATTGAAGATGTTGGTATGCTTAAGATGGACTTCTTAGGACTAAAAACATTATCAATAATAAAAGACGCTATCGAAAATGTCTCTATTACAACAGGTAAACAGATTGACATAGCCAATATCTCTCTTGAAGATAGCAAAACTTACGAACTATACAGCTCAGGAAGGACAACTGGTACATTCCAGTTTGAATCTGCTGGTATGCAGAAATACCTTAGAGAACTCAAACCTACAACATTTGAGGACCTAATTGCGATGAATGCTCTATACAGACCAGGTCCTATGGAGTATATCCCTTCTTTTGTTGCTCGTAAACATGGTAGAGAGCCTATAAGCTATGACATACCTATCATGGAGAGATACCTTAAAGACACTTACGGTATCACTGTATATCAAGAGCAGGTGATGCTCCTATCCAGACTACTTGCAAATTTCACCCGTGGTCAATCCGATGAGCTTCGTAAAGCAATGGGTAAAAAGCTCATTGACAAGATGAATGCTCTCAAGGTGAAATTCATGGAGGGTTGTAAAGCTAATGGGCACGACCTAAAGATTTGCGAAAAGATCTGGGCTGATTGGGAGAAGTTTGCATCCTATGCATTTAATAAATCTCACGCCACTTGCTACTCATGGGTAGCATACCAAACTGCATATCTAAAGGCTAACTACCCTTCAGAGTATATGGCAGCTGTTCTTAGTCGAAATATCTCGAACATTACAGATATTACCAAGTTCATGGATGAGTGTAAGTCTATGTCAATTGGGGTGCTTGGTCCAGATGTAAATGAGAGTCTTCATAAGTTCTCCGTGAATAAACGTGGAGATATTAGATTTGGCCTAGGAGCAATTAAGGGTGTTGGAGAGAATGCTGTACAATCAATTATTGAGGAGAGACGCAAAAATGGCTCATTTACAAGCATCTTCAACTTTATTGAAAGAATAAACCTATCTGCATGCAATAAAAAGAACATTGAAGGTCTAATAGTTGCAGGTGCTTTCGATGGATTAGATAATATCCGACGAGATCAATATTTTGCTGAAAATGAAAAAGGTGAAATATTCTTAGAAGCATTAGTTAGATATGGCAATAAGATACAAGCAGACAGAGCAATGCAAACAAACTCACTGTTTGGAGACGAGCATGACTCAATTGCAATAGCCACTCCTGAAGTGCCTGACGGTGAACCTTGGAGTGACTTGCACCGTCTAAACAAGGAGAGGGAACTTGTTGGAATCTATATATCTGCACACCCACTAGATGAGTATCAAATTGTTTTAGAAGCTATTTGCAACACTAGTATGGAAGAGCTTAAAGATAAGGATAATCTCATTGGAAGAGAGATTACTCTTGGGGGAATGGTTACATCTGTTAGAGAGGGAACAACCAAAAATGGAAATCCCTATGGAGTAATGACTATAGAGGACTATAGTGGTGCTTCTGAGCTAATAATGTTTGGAAACGAATATGTTGACAAAAGAAAATTCTTTTACCAAGGGCTTTTCCTACTTGGTAGAGGAAGAATGGAGCCAAAGAGGTTTAACAAGGAGGAATATGAGCTCAAGGTGCATAGCTTTGAACTTCTTTCAGACATCAAGCAAAATGCTGTTAATAAAATAACTATCTCAATTCCTGTAGAAAACATGGAGATTGGATTAGTTAGTGACTTGACTGCTATATTGGATGGAGAAGATGGTGATGTTCAGCTTAATTTCGAACTTATTGACCACCATAGGGATGCAATTATCCCTTTAAAAAGTACTAATAAGAAGATAAAAGCAACAAAGGAGCTACTGCAATTTTTGAAGAGTAGAGAGACGATTTCTTATAAGATAAATTAGTTTATCCAATATTTCTTTCTACTTTTGAACATCAAACCCAGTATGGGAATAAGTAAAACATAAACTTTTAAATACTAAACTGAGAATGGCACTTACAATTACAGATGCAAATTTCCAAGAGCTTTTGGAATCTGGGAAACCACTTGTTGTAGACTTCTGGGCTGAGTGGTGTGGACCTTGCCGTATGATCACTCCAATTATCGAGGATCTTGCTAAAGAGTATGATGGTCGCGCAAACATTGGAAAATGTAACGTAGACGAGAATGATGCAATAACTCAACAATTCGGGATTCGTAACATCCCTACTATCCTATTCTTCAAGAATGGTGAACTTGTTGACAAAGTGGTTGGCGCTTCACAGAAGCCTGCTATTGCTGCTAAAATTGAGGCTATCCTTTAATAAGATACACTTTATTTTAAAGCTAAATAGATCGATAACTTTCAAAATAGTGAGAGTTATCGATCTATTCTTATATAGAAATAAGTAATAAATATATTACTATTGATAGAGTAGTAGCAAATATGATAGTTTTTATACCTATTTTTGCTTACAGACTTTATCAAAACTACTGATTATGAAGAAAAACAGAGAGGAGATTGCCAACAGTCTAACACACGCTATTGGAATAATATTCTCCATTTTCTCACTTGTATACCTCTCAATCATTGCAATTAAAAGTGGTGACCTATACTATCTTATTAGTTCTATTATCTTTGGGGTTACAATGATGCTGCTATACTCTATGTCTACAATATACCACTCGCTTAGAGACATAGAATTGAAGCAGATATTCAGAAAATTAGACCATAGTGCAATATTTTTATTTATTGCTGGATCATATACTCCTTTCACCCTAGTGACGCTACGTGAAAGTAGTTATTGGGGATGGTCAATTTTGGGGATAGTTTGGATAGCTGCTATTTTAGGAACTCTAATTAGTCTAAGAAGTATTAGTGGCGGATTAATTAAAACTGCATGTTATCTTTTAATGGGATGGCTTGTAACAGTGGCTTTTAAACCTCTAAATGAGGCTCTTGCAGAAAGGCCAGAGGTGTTATATTGGTTAGCTTTAGGAGGTATTAGCTATACTATTGGTGCTGTTTTCTATGCATTAAGTCGATACAAATACATGCATACCATATGGCATCTATTCGTACTATCTGGATCTTTCTGCCACTTTATGGCAGTAAAATATATCATCTAAGCTATTTAGCTTAACTTGATATTAGCTAAATCTCAGAATTAGATCTGGCAGAAAAGTGGAAATTATTAGGAAGATCAACAAGATAGTCAGAAGAAACCAATAACCACCACCAGCAACTAATACTCTCTTGAATAAAGGATTGGAAAATATATTTCGTGTTTTCATTTTTAGGGAACTAGAGTTTTATCCTCGATGAGTTACAAACATAGGCAAACTTCTCTTAAATCACAACAGTTAACCAAATAATTAGATATCTTTGTTTTGGCATTCTTTTTGCTACTATAGACTTAGATAATACTACCACTTTAATAGTATCTCATACAACTTAAGTGGACAAATTAGATATAACAAAAAGAAAATCAAAACATAAGCATATATGAATCGAGACGAAATGGATAACAAAGAGCTAAACGAAGAGATTGACAACAACAACTTAGAGGTTGAGCAGAATGAGTTAAACGAAGAGACGTCATGCGAAGAGGACAAGTTGGCAGCAGACATTGTCGCTATACAAGAGAAAAATCGCGAATTAAATGACCAGTACCTTCGTTTAATGGCAGACTATGACAACTACAGAAAGCGTACTATGCGCGAGAAGGCTGAGTTGATTAAGAATGGTGGAGAGAGCGCTCTTGTTAACATTCTTCCCGTAGTCGATGATTTCGAGAGAGCTCTTGCTAATATTGAGAAAGCTCAAGATATCGAGGCTGTAAAGGAGGGTGTAAATCTAATTTATGGCAAGTTTATTGCTTATCTAAAACAGAACAACGTTGTTGAGATCGAGACAGCAGAACAACCTTTTGACACAGATCTTCACGACGCTATCACCACTATACCTGCTCCTACGGAAGAGCTTAAAGGTAAAGTTATTGACTGTATTCAAAAAGGGTACAAACTAAATGATAAGGTTATTCGCTTTTCTAAAGTGGTTGTAGGAGAATAAGGACTATGAGTACAAAGAGAGACTATTATGAAATATTAGGCATAGCTAAGGATGCTACTGCCGAGCAGATAAAAAAAGCTTACAGAAAAAAAGCTATTCAATATCACCCCGACAAGAATCCAGACAATAAAGAGGCAGAAAACAAATTTAAGGAAGCTGCTGAGGCATACGAGGTCCTTAGTGATGCTAACAAACGATCTAGATATGACCAGTTTGGACACCAAGGTGTAAATGGTGGTGGTGCCGGTGGTTTCGGTGGTGGATTTGGAGACAATATGTCAATGGACGATATTTTCTCTCAATTCGGTGATATCTTTGGTGGACATTTCGGTGGTTTCGGTGGTGGTGGCAGAAGCAGCCGCAGTGTAAACAGAGGATCCGATCTTAGAGTAAAGGTTAAACTAACTCTTAAAGATATTGCTCATGGTGTTGAGAAAAAGATAAAACTTAAAAAGTATATCTCTTGCTCACACTGTAGTGGTACTGGGGCTGATAATGGCAATAGCTATACTACTTGTTCAACTTGTAATGGCTCTGGACATGTAACTCGTGTACAGAGAACAATTCTAGGTAATATACAGACTCAAAGTGCATGTCCTTCATGTAATGGCGAGGGTAAGATCATAACCAACAAGTGTAAACATTGCGCTGGTGAGGGAGTGACTTTGAGCGAAGAAGTGATAAACATCAATATTCCAGCTGGTATCCAAGAAGGAATGCAACTATCTATGAGAGGTGGTGGTAATGCTGCTAGAAGAGGTGGTGTCACTGGTGACCTGCTTATTCTTGTTGAAGAGGAGAGCCATCCTGAACTAATCAGAGATCAAGATGACCTTATCTACAATCTTCTTATAAGCTTCCCAACAGCTGCTATGGGTTCTAGTGTTGAAATCCCAACTGTTGATGGAAAAGTTAGAATGCCTATCGCTGCCGGTACTCAACCTGGCAAAAAGATTAGACTTAGAGGCAAAGGACTTCCAAGCATTAATGGATATGGCACTGGCGACCTACTTGTTAATATCAGTGTATATGTACCTGAGAATTTAAGTTCAGATGAGAAGAAAAGCCTTGAGAAGCTAGAGGAGTCTGAAAACTTCAAGCCTAATGAGAGCGAGAAGAAATCATTCTTTAATCGTTTCAAAAAGTTCTTTGAATAGTAATACTATTCTACATAATATAGCTAGGGCTCTACTGTTAGATAATTCTAACTGTAGAGCCCTAGCTATATTGTGTAGAGAGCTGAATTGATGAGATGATTAATAAGGCTTTTATTACGTTGATAAATGCTTTGAACAAAAACAAATGAAGATCTGAGTTGTTATAAGAGTATAGATTTGAAAAACCAATATATACAATAATCTTACATCTATGAGAATCGCAGAAATTAAAGGTAGAGAAATTTTGGACTCACGTGGTAACCCAACAATTGAGGTTGATGTTACTCTTGAATCAGGTGTTATGGGACGTGCAGCTGTTCCTTCTGGAGCATCTACAGGTGAGAACGAAGCCCTTGAGCTTCGAGATGGTGACAAAAGTCGCTACCTTGGCAAAGGTGTTATGAAGGCAGTTGAGAACATAAATAAAATTATAGCTCCTGCTCTCGAAGGATGGAATGCCCTTAAACAAGTAGAGATTGATCATGAACTCCTTAGACTAGATGGCACTCCAACAAAAGCCAACCTAGGAGCCAATGCTATTCTTGGTGTTTCTATGGCTGTTGCTAAAGCTGCTGCAAACTACTTAGATTTACCTCTTTACAGATATATAGGTGGGACAAACACATACGTTTTACCAGTCCCAATGATGAATATTATTAATGGTGGATCACACTCTGATGCTCCAATTGCTTTCCAAGAATTCATGATACGTCCTGTTGGAGCTTGCTGCTTCAAAGAGGCACTTCGTATGGGAGCAGAAGTTTTCCATGCACTTAAAAAAGTACTTCATGACAGAGGATTAAGCACTGCGGTAGGTGACGAGGGTGGTTTTGCTCCTAAACTTAATGGTACAGAAGACGCTCTTGAGTCAATTCTTAAAGCAATTGAAAAAGCTGGGTATAAACCAGGAAAGGACATTACAATAGCACTCGATTGCGCAGCTTCTGAATTCTTTAAACAAGGTGTTTACAACTACGCCCTATTCGAGGTTGATAAGGGGGCTAAAAGGAGCCCTAAAGAGCAAGTAGACTATCTTGAGGAGCTAATTAATAAATACCCTATCGACTCTATTGAAGATGGTATGGGTGAGAATGATTGGGAAGGATGGAAGCTCCTAACTGAGAGAATTGGCAAGCGATGCCAATTGGTTGGGGACGACCTGTTTGTAACTAATGTCAAATTCTTAAAACAAGGTATCGAAAAAGGTTGTGGTAACTCCATTCTGATAAAAGTTAATCAGATTGGTACATTAACAGAGACACTCGATGCTATAGAGATGGCACATCGCCACGGGTATACATCGGTTACGTCTCATCGTTCAGGAGAGACCGAAGATGCTACTATCTCAGACATTGCTGTAGCTACAAACTCAGGACAGATAAAGACTGGATCACTTAGCAGATCAGACCGTATGGCTAAGTACAATCAGCTACTTCGTATTGAAGAAGAGTTGGGCGATGCAGCTGTCTATGGATACAAGCGAGTTAAGTAACGACTAAAAAGACATTTTTCAGAGAATTAATCAGAGGGGCGCCAGCTATATGCTAGTGCCCCTCTCCTTATTTATTCAATAAATATATTTAGCAAATATTGAATACTCTCAGTTGGTAGAACAACTTACCCTAATATTTAAACTATTCATAGATAAAAAGAGCCTGTTCACTGATTATATTTTTCATATAAATCACCATAACATATATTTGTGATTCATTGTAACAACCTAAACAGTAGCAATATGAAACGAATCTATAAACTTGCTCTTATGGCAATAGCAATTGCCTGCATTTCTACATCATGTAGCAAAGAGAGTGATAACGACTTAAAAGAGGATAATGGTAGTGAAAACGAACAACCAGATGAGAACACCCCTGGATCAGGTTCAACTGGAAACCTCCTTGAGTTTGATGTAAGTTGGGACGATGTGAATAACTCAACATACAAAGAGAGTACAGAAGTAATCATATCAGACAAGAGCCATGATGAGTACGATGATTTTGTTGAGAATTCAACATTTGCAACAACCGTACAAATAAACTTTAGTGAAAATGGTATAGATGTAGTAGATGATCCTACCGGAGTTACCGTCACTAGTGATGGTGCTCACACAGTAATAAACAGTACCCTCTCTGGGATTGAATACATATTAAGCGGAGCAAGCACTGATGGTTCTATAAAGTTCTATAGCGACAAGAAGTTTAAGCTAGTACTATCCAACCTATCTCTTCAAAGCAGCCGTGGATCTGCAATAAATATCCAATCTAGCAAGAGAGTATTCTTGGAAGTAGCAGATGGAACTGTAAATAACCTCATAGATGCCAAAGAGTACACAATTGTTGAGGGAGAGGACCAAAAAGGGTGCATATTCAGTGAAGCTCAGCTCCTGTTCAGTGGTAGCGGACAACTAAACGTAACGGGAAACTATCGTCATGCTATATGCAGTGATGACTATATACGACTGAGAAGTGGTGCCAACATAAATATTGTTTCAGCAGCTAGTGATGGATTTCACACCAATGACAAGTTCGTAATTAGTGGTGGAAAGATAAATATAAACGCTTCTAGTGATGGTATCGAGTGCGAAAAAGGTCACATTGACATCAGAAGTGGAGAGATTACAATTGTAGCCTCTGACGATGCAATCACTGCGTCCTACGAAGATGGCAGTAGCTCAATTAATCCATACATTGAGATCAGCAACGGACTACTACTTCTAAGTACAAGCGATCAAAAGGGAATGGGTATCAAATCAACAGGAGACATAAACATCAGCGGAGGAATAATAAAAACCAATGTTACTGGTGAGGCCTCTAAAGGTATCAAGTGTGACGGTAACATCTCTATAAGTAGTGCTAAGTTAGTACTTCTCACCAGCGGAAATGGCTTATATGAATCCAATGATATTAGCTCAGCTGCAGGGATAAACTCTAATGGAAACCTTCTTATTAGCAACTCTGATCTATACATAAAAAGCAGTGGTAGCGCTGGTAAAGGAGTCTCAATAGATGGAGAACTGAACATTGAGAATAGTGAAATTAGAGTTATTACTACAGGCAAACAATACATATACAACCAACTAGACTCCTCTGCCAAAGGAATAAAAGCAGAAGGCAATTTAACTATAAACTCTGGAACAGTTTGGGTTAGAGCCACTGGAGGAGAAGGTAGTGAAGGTATTGAAAGTAAAAGCACTCTCACCATAGCAGGAGGTTCAGTAGCTGTATACTCTTATGACGACTGCCTAAATGCCTCTAAATCAATACACATCAATGATGGCAACACCTATTGCCATAGCAGTGGTAACGATGCAATAGACTCGAATGGAACACTAACAATTACTGGTGGGATAGTTGTTGCAGTTGGATCCTCTTCACCTGAAGGAGGAATAGATTGCGATAATAGCACATTTAAGATAACTGGTGGAACCATCCTTGGGATAGGAGGATCAAGCAGTACCCCAACCGCAAGTGTAAGTACACAGCGTTCACTAGTATTTAATAGTACAAACATCTCATCATCACTAATAACCATACAGAACTCTAATGGAGAACACGTAATGTCCTACACCATACCACAAAGTTATTCAAGAATGGTGATGCTATTCAGTAGTGATAAACTTACAGCTAACAATAGCTATACTATCTACTCAGGAGGTAGCACTAATGGAGGGAACGACTTTTATGGATTAACTACAGGATCAACATATAGTACTGGTAATGAGCTAAACAACTTCACTACTAGCTCTATGGTTACAACAGTTGGAAGCAGCTCCTCAGGAGGAGGACGTCCATAAACATATTATTACGGAGAGTAATTTAAGATAGAGTTTCTGTGGATTAATAACTAATATCCACAGAAATTCTATCTTTGTGAATAATAGAGTAAGAGAAAATAAAAAGATGAAAAGCATTATTAAAGGAGTAGTCACCAAGAGAAGCCAACCAGAAGGCTTCATATATATTATGGCGTGGGTTATTGTTTTCCTATTCCCATTAGCAGATAATCTAATTGATTTTCTAACAGATTCAGTAGAAACGATGAGATGGAGCGAAATATTAAGAAGTTGGAAAGAGACACTTCCCTTCTTTTTGCTCTTCTTATTGAATAACCAGATACTACTTCCTCACCTTTTCCTAAAAAAGAAAATAACTATATATATAATATCTGCTACTATATGTTCCCTTCTATTTGTATCCGTTTCTACACTTATCTCACATAACCAACCACCCCCAAAGATAGAGTTTAGAGGCTCTGAGAGAGTTCAGCCACACATACAAGGAGATCACCCCCGAACCTTACAAAAAGAAGAACAAGGTCATATAGACAAAAGAGATAATAAGCTACAACCACTCCATCAAAGACCTCGTCCACTTATCCTTCCAATGATGAGAGGGCCACTCATTGGTAAGATTCTTCTGGCTATACTTATGCTAAGTTTTAATATCGCTGTTAGACTCTTTTTCAAGTCAATCAAAGACGATGAAGCAATGAAGGAGCTTGAAAATCACAATCTCCACTCCGAGCTTGAGTATCTTAAGTACCAGATCAATCCACACTTCTTCATGAATACACTTAACAATATTCATGCTCTAGTAGACATTGACGCAGAGAAAGCAAAGGAGACCATAGTAGAACTCTCAAAGCTAATGAGATACTTACTATATGAATCTAACAACAAGAGTATACCGCTTAAGAAGGAGATTGAGTTTCTTAGAAACTATGTAGAGCTTATGAGAATTCGATTTGCTGAGAGTGTGGTTATTACCTTCAATATCACATGTGAGCTATCAACTGTTCAGATCCCCCCACTTCTTCTTATTTCATTCGTAGAGAATGCTTTTAAGCACGGTGTAAGCTATCAACAATCATCGTTCATCTCAATTACAATAGAAATAGATAGAGGAAGATTGATTTTCAGCTGCCTTAATAGTAACTTTGGCAAGAAGAGAGACAATCACCACGGTATAGGACTAGACAATATACGCAAGAGACTCGAACTTCTATATAAAGATAATTATGAATTATCAATCAGAGAACACGAGAACTCTTTTGACGTAATCCTAGAGATTCCTATTGAGAACCAATGCTAAAATAATTAGGGGAAATAGTCTATGATAAACTGTATTGCAATCGACGACGAACCACTTGCATTAGCCAAACTAAAAAGCTATATAGAGAAAGTACCCTTTCTCACTCTCTGTGCTATTTGCAAGGATGCCTTTGAGGCTATGAAAGTAATATCTGAACAAAATATTGATCTAATATTTATAGATATTAATATGCCTGACCTGAATGGTGTAGAGTTTGTAAGATCACTACACAAAGCGCCACTTATTATCTTCACTACAGCCTATTCCGAATATGCTGTAGAGGGTTTTAAGTTAGATGCCATTGACTATATCCTAAAGCCATTCAGCTTTGAGGAGTTCCTTGCTGCTGCCAATAGAGCACAAAAAAGATATAAGCTAAATTCGCTATCAAAGCTTATAAAAGAGAATACAAATCCGGCAATAGCATCAACTGAACTAATCTCAGACGGCACACTATTCATAAAAAGCGACTACAAGGTTAACCGCATACGAATTGACAACATCCTCTATATTGAAGCTATGAATGAGTATGTAAAGATCTATTTAGATGGTGAAGTTAAACCTCTAATTCCACTTCTTTCAATAAAAAAACTTGAAGAGATACTACCCTCGAATCAATTTATGCGTGTTCATAGATCATATATTGTGAACCTAAATCGAGTGAGTAAAATTGCTAAGCTTCGAATTATCTTTGGTAATAACTCCATACCAATTGGTGATAATTACAAGGAGCTATTGATGGATTACATAGAAAAACGATTAGTAAAATAGACGCTATCAAACCATCTCCATTCAATGCATTAAGTATATCCTTGAAATAAATGGAATAGACGCAACCATAAAAACTTTTTATAATTAGTAACCCTAAACTACTAATTAGCAATAATACTTTATTTAAGGGTAGGGCTAGAATATTTCTAACCTTACCCTTAAATCTTTTTTGTTCTACCCCTAGAGTTGATAGATCATTAAAGTATAATAAATGAATCATCACATCTATTTTGTAATAAAAATAATAAAGTAGTGGCAGATTCTATTTGATAAAACAAATAATATATACACATTCGTTTATTAAATAATTTAACATCATTGAAACAAATCATCAAAGTAGTCAACAAACAAGAGGCTATATAATAAAAAAAGAAACACATTAACACTAATTCCACAATGAAACTAAAGCAATTATCCTTATTACTAATGTTGAGCATAAGCATCATCACCTATGCCAATTCACCTACTAAAAAGGGATTCAGTAAAATGAATTCTATCTACTCTACAGCTATCGACAAGCTCAATGGCGTAAAAACTAACAAAGAACTAACTGAGGCTCTTGAGGCTTTAGGGAAGTTAGAGAAAAAAGCTAGCAAGGATACTCAAATAGATATTATACTATCACTATCTGCCGTTAATTGCCCTAGAGAGTTCAAGGGTGATCTAGAGAAGTTAAACTCTTTACAGTCTGAATTGAAGGATGCTGGAAAACGATTGGCTATGGGGGGTATTTTACAAGATAGCTTCAATGCAAACGCATATAATAAATTTGCGACCAAATTTATTCCGTCATCATTACAAGAAGAAGCTCCAATAAACGAAGGTGCTCCATACGAAACCAAAGAGGCTCGTGACGTAAGAATGAAATGGTGGCGTGATGGCAAATTCGGAATGTTTGTTCATTACGGACTATACTCAGGGCTTGCTGGTGAAGTAAACGATAAAAAATATGAAGGTTGTGTAGAGTGGATTCAAATGCAATCAGGCCTAGATAGTGATACTTACGCAAAAGAAGCTATGCCTAAGTTTACTCCCAAAGAGGGCAAAGCTACTCAATGGGTAAAACTAGCTAAGGAGTCTGGTTGTAAATACATAGTGATGACTAGCCGCCATCATGAAGGGTACAATATGTTTGACACAAAGCACTCTGAGTTCAATATCATGAATACAAAAGGTATTAATATAGCTGACGAATATGCTAAGGCTTGTGAGCAGTATGACATTAAGGCGGGATACTATTTCTCACTTATTGACTGGAGTCATCCAGATTATGACCCAACAGGCTCAGGAATTTCTTACCCAAAAGGTAACTATGAGGCTCAAAAAAGAGGCGAGCGTACATTCGGTAATCATGAGAAATACAAAGAGTATCTTTTAAATCTATTCAGTGATCTAACTTCTAATTATAAAGTTGACCTTATGTGGTGGGATTTCAGCCAACCTAGATTTCAAGGTGACAAAGCATGGGGAGCAACTAATTTGATGAGAAAGCTATTCGATGTTAACCCTAAGGCTATTCAAAATAACCGTCTTTACCACTCTGACAACCATATTAGTGAAGGAGGTATAAAAGTTACTCCTACTTGGAAAGGTGACTATTCAACAGCCGAACACCACATACCAGCAACTGGTATAGATGGTGACTGGGAGGCTTGTCAAACTTTAAATGGAACGTGGGGATACTCAGCAGAGAATCAAAAATGGAAAAGCTCTGATGAATTAATTCGCCAACTTATTGATGTTGTGAGCAGAGGTGGTAACTTCCTATTGAATATTGGGCCTGAAGCTGACGGAACTATTCCTGCAGAAAGCATTAGATTATTCAACGAAATAGGAGCATGGATGAATGTAAACAACCAAGCAATTTATGAGACACGTGCAAATCCTTTTGACGTTGAGTTCAAGTGGGGCCGAGTTACTCGAAAAGGTGATGATACTCTTTACATCCTTGTTTACGAAAAACCAGAAAACGGAGTTATTCATATTCCTTGTACTTTTGCTAAGAGAACAAAAGCAGTACTCTTAGACGGAGGAGAGAGTGTTGCAATAAAAAACTTGGGTGACAACACCACAGAGATAAACATTAGCAATATGACAATTAAGCCAGGAGCTAGTGTGATCAAAATCACTGGGAATTATTCAAAATAATATTTAAGCCTATTAAATAGATCCATCTTGTATAAATTTAAAAGATATACAAGATGGATCTATTTATATTATAATATGATAATAGCCTATGCTAATCTAGGTTGGTCAAACACATAACTTTTTGCTAAAATGAGTTAATCAAAGCATCCTTATTACTATTTTAAACTACATTTACCGAAATATCTATAAGTGGTTAGAGCATATACTCACAACATAACGAGGATTTAGAGACACTAATTAATATTATAACAAATGAAAAAGTCAATCGTACTATCAACAATTGCTATTTTAGCAGCACTACTCTTCACAGGATGTGACAAGAACGAAGAGATAACAAACCCTGATCAAACACCACAAGAGGTACTTACCTACACACTGATTGGTAAGACCCCTCAAGAGGCAAGAGAAGCGCTTCGTCGTGCTCTGTTCAACCAAGCAGACGATAATTTCTTCACTAAAGAGGGAGCAATGGTTGAATTTTACCCTAATGCAAACAACATAATATACTTAATCCAAGAGGCTAATGCGTCAAACCCTGAGGAGGGTGTTGTACTTTCTAAGCAAATAGATGAGGTATTAACTTCGCATGAGAATATCCTTAACGGTATAGATATCAAAAGTAGTATTATAGAGAACAATGATGGTTCGCGCTTTATTGCTTCGAACTACTCTCATTTCTTCTCAGAATTATCTCAAAGAGAGAGCTTAGATGATATTAAATTCACAGATATTGCTACTACTACAGGTCATGAAATGATAGATCTTCTTGGTGTTTCTTGGGAAACTCTATATGATCAAAAAAGATACATTGTGACGACTTACGGATCTACATCCCTTGTCACTGCTATGTAATCTCAATAGTCGAGAACAAAAGATATCAAAAAGGAGAGGAGAACTACATTTATTGCAGTTCACCTCTCCTTTTTATATACATAATTGTTATCAAACTCACTAATATTAGTTATGTTTGTGCCCCCAATAATTCTTGGGTGATTAATAAATAGATCTATATACCATGTAATAAATTAGAGTTATGAAAAGAGAAATATCGATTAAAGAGTTTGAATCAGTGATGATGGAGGCTTATAACCTCTACAAAGATAATAGTGATGGAGTAAATGCCTCATACATCCCATATCTAGAGAATGTACCAAGAGAGCTTTTTGGTATTTCAATAACATTTACAGACGGACGCACAATAGAGATTGGAGACACAAATTACGAGTTCGGAATAGAGTCTATATCAAAGGTGCTAACAGCTATTCTTGCAATGAGACAAGCTGGCGATCAAGCTATACTTGACAAGATCGGAGCAGACGCTACTGGACTACCATTCAACTCCATTATGGCACTACTAGTTGAGAGCCAAACCCCATCCACACCACTTGTGAATGCCGGTGCCATAAGCGCTTGTAGTATGATACACCCCATTGGCAACTCTGAGGAGAAGTGGAGTGCTATCACACAGAATATGGAAGAGCTATGTGGTTCTCCTCTAAAGCTTATTGAAGATCTATATAGATCAGAATCTGAGACAAACTACAATAACAGATCAATAACCTGGTTATTAAAGAACCTCGGAAGGATATATGACGATCCTGAGATGGCGCTCGATTTATATACAAAGCAATGTTCACTTGGCGTTACTACTCATCAGTTGGCTACATGTGCCTCAACCATAGCCAACCAAGGGGTGAATCCTGTTAATGACACCTTTATCTTTGATGCTCATCTAGCAACAAAGATAATATCTCTGATAGCAACATTCGGATTCTACGAGAAGAGTGGAGAGTGGATCTTCACAACTGGACTACCAGTAAAAACAGGTGTAGGTGGAGGTATAATGGGTGTATTGCCAGGAGTATTCGGCATTGCGGCCTTTGCCCCTCCTATCGATTCATCAGGAAACTCTGTTAAAGCACAGCTAGCTATCAGATATATAATGAACAAGTTAGACCTTCACATCTATAGTAATCAACAAATAGTAGTGACAGAATAGTCTTTTAATTGTATATTTGATGCTAAACAAAGAGAAATTGTAAGAAGAATAAACATGAGTCAAATATCCTCGCTTCTAAAAAGATACTTCGGATACGACACCTTCAGGCCTAAACAGGAGGAGATTATCAACCACATTTTGAGTGGTAATGATTCCCTCGTGCTTATGCCTACAGGGGGTGGTAAATCAATATGCTACCAAATACCTGCACTAGCACTTCCAGGAACCACCATAGTGGTCTCACCCCTACTCTCACTAATGAAGGATCAAGTAGATACACTTCGAGAGAACGGCATAGCAGCCTATGCGCTAAACAGCTCACTCAATGATAACGAGAGTAGGCAAGTCAAAGATCTATGCATAAAAGGTAGCGTAAAGATTCTATACATATCACCTGAGCGTCTGCTCGGCGAACTAGATTTCCTGCTTCGACAGATGCAGATATCTCTTTTCGCTATAGATGAGGCTCACTGTATCTCTCAGTGGGGTCACGATTTTAGGCAGGAGTACACACGACTTTCACTCATAAAGCGTAACTACCCCAACATACCGATGGTGGCACTAACCGCCACGGCAGACAAAGTGACCCGTGAAGATATTATATCGCAACTAAATCTAAACAATCCTATAACCTTCATCTCCTCATTTGACCGCCCAAACATATCACTTCGTGTGATAAAGGGTATGCAAAAGAAGGCAAAGATGAAGACCATAGTAGACTTCATAGACAAGCACGCACGACAGAGCGGCATCATCTACTGCATGAGTCGCAAGAACTGCGAAAGCGTAGCTCAAGATCTTCAGGAGTATGGAATAGATACTGGTGTTTATCACGCTGGTTTGACACCTCAAGAGAGAGATAAGGCTCAGAATGATTTCCTTAACGACAATGTACAAGTGATGTGTGCTACTATTGCGTTTGGCATGGGTATTGACAAATCAAATGTAAGATGGGTCATTCACTACAATATGCCTAAGAGCATGGAGTCATACTACCAAGAGATTGGACGTGCTGGTCGTGACGGAATGAAATCAGACACCATACTATTCTATAGCATCGGTGACCTTATTATGCTCACAAACTTTGCAAACGAGAGCGGCCAAAGAGATATGAACCTCGAGAAGCTAAACCGTATGCAACAGTATGGTGAGGCTGACATATGTAGACGACGAATACTTCTAAGCTACTTCGGTGAGGAGATGAACAGCGACTGTGGCAACTGCGACGTCTGCAAAAACCCTCCTCAAAGATTTGATGGCACTATACTTGTCCAAAAAGCCCTAAGCGCTATTGCTCGCACACAGCAACAAGTGGGTATGAATACCCTGATAGACATACTTCGCGGCTCGCATAAGGCCGAACTAATGGACAAAGGCTACGACAAGATAAAGACCTTTGGGGCAGGAGCTGCCAACTCCTTCAGACAGTGGCAGGCATTTCTCCTACAGATGCTTCAGATAGGATACTTTGAGATAGCCTACAACGATGGTAACACCCTCAAGATAACACCACTGGGAGCACGAGTACTTCGTGGTGAGATACCTGTTGAGCTTGCCGAACTCAAACCAGAAGAGTTTGAGACTAAGAAGAAGAAAGGAATCAAAGATAGTAGTTCACGCTCTAGCTCTCAAATACTCACAGATGATGAGAAACTATTTGAGGCACTTCGCAAGTTGAGAATGAGCTTTGCTGCTGAAGAGGATGTGCCTGCATACGCTATCTTCACAGACAAGAGCCTTTCTGACATGGTTGAAGTTAAACCTACTACCCTTCTTGAGTTCTCTAATATCTCGGGGGTATCAGAGGTTAAACTCGATAAGTATGGTTACAAATTCGTTGAGTTGATAAAGAAAGAGCTAGGTCGGAAGCGCGAGAAGGGAGACACATACAAGCTTACACTTGAGTGCATAGAGAATGGTATGACTATCGAACAGATTGCCTCCTTCAGGGGAATACAACCCGTGACGGTCTACTCTCACATTGCTCAGCTAATACAAAGTGGATCTATTAAGAATTGGAAAGCCTTCATTAGCCAAAAAGAGTGTGATCTAGTTGAGAAGATCTTTATCGAACGTGGCAAATCCACAGAGCTGAAGCCTATATTCGAGGCTTTAGATGGTCAGGTTGAGTATGGAAAGATAAGACTAGCCATATCAATAATCTCCGCTAAAGAGTAAGGTTAATAGCATTTTATATAACTAAACAGTAAGGGTTGATTACACATATTTGTGTAGTCAACCCTTACTGTTTTTATAATATATACTAGACATAGAGCCCCTTTGAACGATTAAGAGATTAACAAAAAATGAGGGGCAGTATTAACAACCACAAGAGGCAGTTAACAAACTGATGCTCAATACTCTAAAAATACGTACGTATTTACACCAAAGTACGTACGTATTTGAGTCAAAGTACGTACGTATTTCTCTCCAAATACGTACGTGTTTATGGAGTTGCCCACTGAGCTACTAATAGTAGGGCTTAGATATGTAAAAAGATAGTCTAAAAAAGAATAGAGCGCCACAATGATTTGACTCATTGGGCGCTCTATTCAGGGGTATATGAACATAGAACTATTTAGATCATATTCTCGATGCTCCAGACAAAGGCTCTAAGTCCGAGCATCTCATTGCGTTTATCAAGACGCTTAAGCATATCCAGTAGAGGATTCACTTTGGCGTTCTCAACAACAGTGATTATAGAGGAGTTGAGAGTTGGCCATGCGTGAGTGCCATAATGAGACTCACCACCACTAGTCCCCCTACCCTGCACCTGCTCAAAGAAGGTGTATCCTGTTATTCCAATCTCATCGAAGATAAGGACAATATCCTCTCTTAATGCTTGGTTGAATGTAATTAGTACCGATTTCATTATCGTTCTTTTTATTGAATTAGATATTAATCTCTCCACCAAGAGAGTTAAGGAACTGCATCTCTCTCTTGCGAGCTAGAGCCTTCTTCCTTTCGTCGCGTGCAGCGAAGAAGGTGTAGACAGTAGGCACAACTAGTAGAGTCAGTAGAGTTGAGAAGGTCAAACCTCCGATGATTGCAATACCCATAGGCTGCCATATCTCAGAGCCCTCAGTTGGCATTACTGCCATTGGAATCATACCAAGAATAGTTGTAGCAGTGGTCATCAATACAGGACGTAGTCTTGACTTACCACCAGAGACAACTGCCTTAAAGATATCATCACCACGCTCACGGTTGAGGTTGATAAAGTCGACAAGTACAATACCATTCTTCACAACAATACCCACAAGCATAATACCTCCAATAGCGGCAGTGATACCAAGCGGAGTGCCAGTAATCCACAATGCTAGGATAATACCCGTCAATGCGAAAGGCAGAGAGAACATGATGATGAATGGACCAGAAAGCGACTCAAACTGTGATGCCATAACTATATATACAAGAATCACAACAAGAGCAAGAAGAAGCCCCATGTCACCAAATGACTCCTGCTGATCTTCATACGATCCAGCAAGCTTAAGACCTATCTCTGCTGGTATATCCATCTTAGCTAGCTCAGCCTTCATACCATCTGCAACCACACTCAGTGGAACACCAGAAGCAGTAGCAGATACCTTTATGATACGCTCTCTATCTTGGCGCTCAATAGATGGAGGTGCTTGTCTCTCGTATACTTTACCAAGCTCTGCTAGTCTAACTCCATTGTTTTGTGCGTCGTAGATAATGATATTCTCAATATCCTCGATAGACTTACGGTGCTCTTTGCCATAGCGAACAACGATATCATACTCATCACCCTCCTCGCGGAACTTAGATGCATAAAGACCGTTGATACGATTTCTTACGTATTGAGCAGCTGTAGAGTAGTTGATACCGTGTAAGGCAAGCTTACGTCTGTCGAATTCAATCTGATACTCTGGTTTGAAATCCTCTCTACTTAGTAGAATATCCTTTGCACCAGGAACATTGTCTTTTACTCTCTCAGCAAACTCCTCAGCAAACTGGTTTGTGATGTCGAAGTCATAACCATATATCTCAAGATCTACTGTTGCTCCCATACCACCCATACTACCACCTCCGGCAGTAACCTCGGATTTGTGAATCTCTGGGAATTGAAGTAGATCAGCACGCATAGAGTCACAGATGGTGAATAGGTCACGATCACGCTCCTTAAGCGGAGTCAAGCGGATATTGAAGTTGATAACATTTTCACCGTTTGATTGCATCACCACGGCAAACATGTTGTCATCATCGGCTGTACCTACAGTGTAGTTTACCACCTCAACCTCAGGGTATTTATTTCGCCATAGCTCGGTGATCTTAGCTGCTGTCTCTTTAGATATATCAACGTGAGTACCAGCATCAAGCTTGATAGTAGCAGCAACACGTCCGTTATCTGACTGAGGGAAGAACTCTGTACCGATTTGACCTGTAGCAATAATTACTAGAGAGCCTACAAAAATGGCAATTGATCCGAAGATTGTTATAAGTCGGTGATTAAGAACCCACTCAAGAGTCTTAGCATAGATGTTATCTAGCGCATCAAGGAATCTCTCTATAGGACCATATATGATCATAAACATTCTAGATCTCTCTGGGTCTATCTTTAGAAGACGTGAACATAGCATTGGTGTTAGGGTCAATGCAGCAAGAGTTGAGAATGCAATGATAACTGTAACCATCCATCCAAGTGGTTTAAACATGATCCCTGCCATACCTCCAACCATAGTTAGAGGGAAGAATACCGCAATTACAGTAAGCGTTGTTGCAAGTACGGCTACCCCCACCTCGTTGGTTGCATAGATAGCAGCCTGCTTTGGTGGTGAACCACGCTCAATGTGTGTGGTAATATTCTCTAGTACAACAATAGCATCATCCACAACCATACCTATGGCAATAGATAGTGAGGATAGTGTAATAACGTTGATTGTCTCACCGGCTATCATCAAATAGGCAAAAGAGACTATCAATGATACAGGGATAGTAAGGATGATGATGAATGTTGCTCTCCAACGACCAAGGAAGAAAAGTACAACCAAAACAACGAAGAAGAAGGCATATCCTACAGTACTAGAGAGTCCCTTGATACTATTCACAATATTGTCCGAAGTATCCATCAATACGTTAAGCTTCACATCTGGTGGAAGTGATGATTGTATCTGTGGTAGAGCCTTGTGTATCTCTTGTGCTATCTTCACTGAGTTAGCTCCAGATTGCTTCATCACAACGATACTAGCACCTTGAACTGCGTTTGTGTATGACTCCTCAATCTTATCTTGAAGAGTATCTGTTATCTCTGCGATATCTCCAAGGCGAACCACACGGTTTGCATCTGCAAGAACGATAACATCTCTAAGTTCATCACTGTTAGTGAACTCCCCTTGTACTCTCAATGAGAAAGCATCCGAACCAATATCAATAGATCCAGCAGGCATGTTTAAGTTTTCTGCTCCAATGATCTGACCTATGCGTTCGATAGAAAGCTTGTATGCCTCCATCTTTTGTGGGTCAAGATTCACCTGTACTTGACGTTGAGGAGCACCCGAGATAGACACTGATCCTACACCGTCAATACGGTTGATGGCATTTGCTACCCTATCCTCTAGTGTTTTGTAAAGAGCCGGAAGACTCTCTTGTGCTTCAACTGTTAGTATGACAACAGGTATCATACTTGAAGATAGTCGGAAGATAGTTGGTGAGGCAGCACCATCCGGTAGCTGCGACTTGAAGATATCTAGTTTGTCTCGAATGTCATTTACTGCCAAATCGAGGTCTGTACCCCACTCATACTCTAGAGTAACAATTGAGAAGTTCTCTTTTGAGGTAGATGACATCTTCTTGAGTTTATCTACCGTATTGAGTCCATCCTCCATAATACGTGTTACATTGTTCTCAACATCTAGCGCGTTGGCTCCAGGGTAAGAACAGATTACCATCATCTGGTTTGAATCGAAATCTGGATAGAGGTCGATCGAAAGGCGTGTTAACGAAAAGAGTCCAAATATGATTATCCCTAAGAAGATTAGGATAGTCGTAATGGGTTTTCGCACAGCTGTTGCGTATATACTCATAATAGTTATTATTGTGTCTGTTTCTGTTACTCTCTATTACTTCTTAATGTCGATCAATGAGCCATCAACAAGCTTTGTTGCTCCATTGGTGATCACTTGTTCGCCTGGCTCTACACCAGAGATTATCTCATAGCGGTTACCAAGACGACGACCAATAGTAACAGAACGATATAGAGCTTTGCCACCATTTACAACAAATACGTATCTTTCGTTTGATCCACTCTGCTTGCGCACAGCTCTATCTGAAAGAACAACGCGCTCGATACTCTCTGTTGCAAGCTCTAGTGAGCCGTACATACCTGGACGAACACGACGGTCTGAGTTTGGAAGTAGCACCTCAACGGCGAAAGTGCGAGTTGATGCATCGATGGTTGGGTAGATTAGGTTAACCTTTCCGACGAAGTTCTCTTCACCATAAACGTTTATCTTGATGTTTACATTCATCCCTTTGCGAATCTGAGTATAAAGTTGCTCTGGGACATTGATCATCATCTTTACTGGTTGTATCTGCATCACAGTCAGAATTGGCTGCTGTGAATTGTAGATGTCTCCATTATCGTAGTTACGAGCTGTAACAACACCATCAATAGGAGCAATAAGCTCAGTGTTCTCTACTAGTTGTTGGAATACCTCTTTAGCCACATCATACTGAGTCTGTATCTGGTCTAGCTGCTGCTTAGAGGCTCCACCTACAGCAAATAACTCCTTCATACGTGTGTACTCAACCTCTAGGTTATCTAGTTGAGACTTCTGCTGAGCTAGTGAAGCAGCATCCATCTCTGCGAGTTTTTGACCTTTTCTAACGTTATCACCTACCTCAACAAATATTGAACGAATGCGTCCTAGTTGTTGTGGTGCGATAGAGTTACGCTTGAATGGCTCTACCGTTGTTGTGAAATTATAGCTTTGGTCAACCAATTCAGATGTAGCCTGCATAACATTTACAGGGTAGACAACCTCTTTTGTCTCTGTAGACTCCTGTTTTGAGCCACAAGATGCTAGAAGCAACAACATGGCAATAGGAAGTAATTTTACTCTCTTCATTATTATTTGTTTGATTAGATTCGATTAGTGATTTATTTAGTTGTATCTTTTGTTATGTAATCCTGAAGATTAAATGTACCTGTAAGGTTCTCCAATGCTGATTTAGCACTCAAATACTCATATAGAGCTTGATTGAAGGTAAGCTCTGATTGAAGAAGAGCCACCTCCGCATCATTGAGTTCTATGAAGGTACCCATGCCTGTATCATAACGTCTACGCGCTATATCAACGCCTTTTTGAGCCATCTCAACACTACCCTCAGCACTGTTCACCTGCTTGATCGAACGATTTACTTGGTCTCTTGCACTGCGAAGTTGTGTCTTTAGGTTACGCTCTACATCTAGTCTCTGCAACTCAAGAGTTGATAGTCCCACACGAGTCTGCTTGGCTTTGTAATAACGACTACCCCCATCGAATATAGGAATTGATAGTGTCACACCTAGAGTAGAGAATGGGAACCAGTTGTAACTCTTAAAGTTGAAGGAGTTATCCATAGCCATCTGACTGTAAGAGAAGCTCGCCGCCAGGGTTGGTATGTGTGCAAAGTGTTGCATCTTAAGTGTCTTCTGAAGTATATTCTTCTGAATATCTAGCTGACGAAGAGTTGTATTGTTACTCAATGTATCTTGAGTCTGAGCTATTGCTTCTGAATACATCTGTGAAGTTGCACTATCAAGACTCTCTAATAAAGTTATCTCTTGGTCTTCAAGTCCAAGAAGCGTAACAAGTCTTAATTTAGATAGATCTACACCACTCTCAGCCTGAAAGAGATTGGGTTCAAGATTCTTCACTTGCACCTGAGCTCTGATCCAATCATACTCAGAGACAACACCCTGTTGGAATCTTAGTTTTGTCATCTCTGCATTGGCTTGTGCCTGATCATAGTTCTTCTTCAATGCATCCAAGCTCTCCTCAGCAAGAAGAACAGAGTAATAAGCATCCTTAACAGCCTGGGCTAGGTTGATGCCACTCTCTCTTGCTAGCTCCTCTGCATTCTCAATATCAAGCTTTGTGATCTGAATGCTCTTCCATAGTGTTGGAGCGACCAATGGCAATGAGATGTTTAAACCAGCAGTGTATTGGTTGGATGTACCAACTTCTACTCCACCTGAAGGGTCATCACCGAATACAAACTTCTGCTTCTTGAGAGTGCGAGAGTATTGAAGTGATCCTGAAATTGAAGGATATAATCCCGACTGAGCCTCACGACGTGCAAAACGCTTAGAGACAATCTGCTGATTAGCAATCTCTATTGTTGGACTCTCAGTCAATGCTATTCGAAGAGCATCTTCTAGTGTGAGCTTTAGCGCAGACTCACTCTCAGGAGTTGAGGCCGAGGCTACGACAGTAAGGGCAAGAAATGCTGTAACTGACAGTACTTTCTTAATATTCATACCTATTGATTTAATATTATCTTGTTTATTTTATCTCTCTTGTTCGCTTTTGACAGTACTCCTCGACTAGTTCAAGCCCTTTTGGAGTGCAAATACCCCTTAGATATATAAGAATCATCTGCTCGAAATACTCTACAATATCAAATTTTGTCATCTCAGGAGTGTCAGAAAACCAAAAGTTATCCACTTGACTCTCGACTAGGCGAAGTGACAACTCTATATTGATATCATTTCGAATCACTCCTTGCTCCTGTCCTCTAATTATTGTATCAACCATATCCTGAGTATGCTGATTCTTGCATTGGTTATGAAGTTCGAATACACGAGGGTGATATCTCTTCATATCCCTCATGAAATTTCGATTAAAATCCTTCATTTCACTTGACATATGGTCAAGAAAAGCGAAGAAAAACTCTATCACACTTGGTGACGAGGCTATAAACTGATCTCTTCCTTCTGCTCTTTGCTTGTCTAATCCAGAGACACAACCATAGACTAATGACTCCTTATCTGCAAAAATCTCATATAGAGTACGCTTGGATATCCCAACGGCTCGGGCAATATCGTCCATCGTGACGCTCTTTATCCCGTTTAGGGAGAATAGCTTGAAGGACTCCGCCAATATTCTTTCCTTTAATTCCATAATTGGTTATAATGACTTTACGGGTGCAAATATGGGTGAAAACTTTTGAAACACCAAGAGTTTTTTAGTTTTTACCAGTGTTAAATTAATAAAAGGTTAGGGAAGAATAAAGCAAAACAACATCTGGTCTGATATGCTTGCACCAAAAAAAATAAAGAAATTGCTATGCTAATCTATGAAAGCTACAATAGTAGTTATATATTTGTATTTATGAGACAATATAAAGAGCTGCTGAATCACGTACTTCAGCAAGGAGCACACAAAGAGGATAGAACGGGAACGGGGACAATTAGCACATTTGGATATCAGATGCGCTTTGATCTCTCAAAAGGATTCCCTCTTTTAACTACAAAAAAGATACACCTAAAGTCAGTTATTCATGAACTACTTTGGTTTATTAAAGGCAGTACAAACGTTGACTATCTCCAAGAGAATGGGGTTAGAATATGGAACGAATGGGCTGATGAAAATGGTGAACTTGGCCCTGTTTATGGCGCTCAGTGGCGCTCTTGGAAGGACTATGAAGGTGGATCTATTGATCAGCTAAGTGAGGCTATACAAACAATAAAGGAGAATCCTGACTCTCGTCGTATTATTGTTAGTGCATGGAACGTGGCTGATATTCCTAATATGAAGCTTCCTCCTTGTCACGCTTTCTTTCAGTTCTATGTGGCTAACGGCAAATTGAGCTTACAACTTTACCAACGAAGTGCTGATATATTCCTTGGAGTGCCATTTAATATTGCGTCTTATGCACTATTACTAATGATGGTTGCCCAAGTGACAGGACTAGAGGCTGGTGAGTTCATTCACACTTTAGGTGATGCTCATATCTATACAAATCACTTAGATCAAGTAAAACTTCAACTCTCAAGGGATGAACGAGAACTCCCACGCATGGTTCTCAACCCAGAGATTGATGATATATTCAATTTTACTTACTCAGACTTCACACTGGAGTCATATGATCCTCACCCACATATAAAGGGAGAGGTGGCGGTATAAAAACCCATATTAACCACTAAATAGTTATTAGCTATGCAGAATGTATCAATAATTGCAGCAGTTGCACAAAACAGAGCAATAGGCAAAGACAATGATCTTCTTTGGAGACTTCCAAAAGATATGAAGAGATTCAAAGAGCTAACCACGGGTAATACTGTAGTTATGGGAAGAAGAACTTTTGAGTCGCTGCCTAAGGGTGCTCTCCCAAATAGAAAGAATATTGTATTAACATCAATGCCAGAGGCTATCTGTTCTGAGGCTTTTGTATGCTCATCTTGGGAGGAGCTAACTGAATTGACTCAAACAGACAAGGATGTCTTCATCATCGGGGGCTCTTCTGTATATGAAGATGCACTTAAGATTGCTAGTCACATGTATATTACATATGTGGATGCAAAGTTCGAAAATGCAGATGCATTCTTTCCTCAGCTCAACCTTGAAGAGTGGGAAGAGGTAAAGAGAGAGCATCATCCTGCAGATGACAAGCATGCCTACTCTTTTACTTTTGTTGACTATGTTCGAAAAAACAAATAGATTAAAAAGTACAACCACCCTACTGCTGTTACTACTAACAACTGTAATAGTAGTAGGGTGTTCAAGTTCTAATGCTAAGAAGGAGAATAGAGATGTTTACGATCTCGAGCAGATAGTCGAAAGTGGTGAATTAAAGGTGCTGACAATCTATAGCTCAACCTCATACTTCAACTATAGAGGTGAAGAGATGGGGTATGAATATGAACTAGCAAAAGAGTTTGCCAACTCTCTTGGTGTTGAGTTGAAAGTTGTTGTAGCAGAGAATGTAACTCGCTTAAAAGAGATGTTGATTGCAGGCGAGGGTGACCTCATTGCTTACACAATACCAGTAACACAATCTGACACCTCTCAAATGATATTCTGTGGTCGTAAGACGGAGAACTTCCAGGTTTTAGTACAGAGACAAGAGCGTAGAAAAAAGGAGATAAATGATGTAACTCAACTAATTGGCAAAGAGGTCAACATCCTAAAAGGGAGTAGATATGAAGAGAGATTGATAAATCTAAATAGTGAATTAGGAGGAGGTATTGAGATCGTACATATTGATCAAGACACTATCACCACCGAGGACCTAATAGAGATGGTTTCGATGGGACGAATTGATTTCACTGTCGCTGATAGCGAAATAGCTCAACTCAACAAGACCTACTTCAACAATATTGATGTTTCTCTAAAGATCAGCTTCCCTCAAAGACTTTCTTGGGCAACTAGAAATACCCCAAAGCTTGCAGAAGCTCTTGATGAGTGGTTTGCTAATAAACAGATTAGCACAAAGAACCAAGCAATTGCAAAGAGATATTTTGAAAATAGTAAGAGGTCTCCACAAGGACACATACTAGATCTTAAGGCTAACAAGATATCTAATATAGACAACCTTTTCAAGTTATACTCTAACTCTAGTAAATTTGACTGGAGACTACTAGCCGCAATTGCTTACAAGGAGAGTGGTTTTGACTCAACTGTTGTTTCATGGGCTGGGGCTATCGGAGTAATGCAAATTATGCCTGCTACAGGAAGAGCAATGAAGGCAAACCCTAGAGAACTGCATAAGAATAGTGTGAATATAGAGACCTCGATAAAGATACTTTCATCAATAGATAATAGTTTATCAAAGGTCAAAGATCCTATTCAGAAGCTCAAGTTAACCCTGGCTGCCTACAATGCTGGCATTGGTCATTTGAAAGATGCTCAAGCTTTAGCGGAAAAGTATGGACATGATCCGCACAAATACGACAATAGCGTTGAGGAGTATATTCTTCTTAAAAGACTACCTGAATACTATTCAGATCCTGTTTGTAGGTCTGGATACCTGAGGGGAAATGAGACTCACAAGTATGTAAGAGAGGTGTATGAGCAATACCAACTATATAAGAATAGAATAAAATGAGATATATAGATTACCACAATTCGCCACTAGGTATATTGGAGGTGGTGTGTGACAATAGCTCGGTAATAACAATTAAACTCACTGAATGTATTGAACCAAGCATTCCCAATCAAATAACTAACCAGGTTAAGAGTGAGTTAACGGAATACTTCCAAGGGGATCGAAAGGTTTTTAATATAAATACAATATTGGTGGGTACGCCTTTTCAAAAAGAGATCTGGCAAAAACTACTAGAGATCCCATATGGTGAAACCATAAGCTATAGTGATTTTGCACTACTATGTTGCAGGCCCAATAGTGCTAGAGCTGTCGCAAGTGCAATTGCTAAGAACCCTATTCCTATAATCATACCTTGTCATCGTGTGATTCAAAAAGACGGTTCTATCGGCGGATTCCTATGGGGTACACAATCCAAGAGATTACTTCTTAGTATTGAAAACAAGGGTATGACAATAAAATAGAGTGATAACCAACAATAAGCTTGTGGTTATCACTCTATTTTTTCAATAACATATATTCTATCAACTAAGAATATTCTCATCAAGATCCATTGGCTCAACATTATCCATCATCTCCATGAACCTCATGTAAGAGTCACTATTTCTAATAGATGGTAAAATGTAGTCACCCTCAAACGGTGTGAGATTCATCTCCTCACTTATAGATTGGGCCTTCTCCATAACTCTCTTAGGGCTAACCTCAAAATAGTCCATAATAACTTCCAACTCCATATGAAGCTCTGAACTTGGATCTCCTAGAAAGTTTACCCCACCAACAGCCACAACAACAGCAGCAGCCCAATTGTCTGGGTTTCCTTTGATGAAGTAACCTCTACCAGCATTAACCATGTCTACCATAAGTTTCTCACAAACAATAGCATACTCTTGGTTGAGTCTTTCAAGAGAGAACTTCTGCACTTTACTCAAAATCTGAGCAACGCGTTTCTCCTGTCCAGCTGTCAATGGCACAGGCTTCTCATCCCCAAGATAGCTATAGTGTTTATGCTCTAGCTCCCAATTAATCTCCTCAAGATCAAATGAATTAGGATCAAAGTCTGATAGTTGCATTTCGGCTAACCAATCCTTTAGTTCAAGATACTCCTTTCCTTGTTTCTTTTCTAGAAGATCAAGTATAAGGCGATACTCCTCAATACCTCCACAATCATCAAAAGGTGGAGCTAATTCCCCGCCACTACATTTAGGCACAACAGACTCCTCAATAGGAAGAATAGCCTCTAGGATAATTGTTACACGCCAGTTGTCTACAAAATCATAACGATATCGCAACGCCTGACCCTCTTGGTCAATCAGATTCCCCACGCTATAACGGTGAGATGATTGTAATGATTTAACCTGTTTGCCTCCTTCCCCAGGATTTCGATAGAGCATTCCTGCATGGTCAAATTCATAGGCATGAAAACCATGCCACTCCATAACAACCAGAATAGCCTCGTGTAGTGAGTGTAGACTCATTGTTGAGCGAACTTTCAATTCGCGCCAAATTGTTGGCGAAGAGCCATCAATAGATAACTTTAGTTGGTACGTTTGCATAGTTTCTAAGTAAATAACTTGATTAAATAAACAAATATAAATAGTTTTGCAGATAGTTTATACGAAACAACCTATGAATTCCAAAAAAAATCGTTCTCTAATACTTTTATTAGTATGTTTGATATGCTTTGCTCTTTCATCATATTGGGTCTCAGTACCCAAACCAAATCTTAAAGATACCAGCAGCTTCTCACCTCAACTTGTAGAAAAGGATATAGAAGCAATAAGTGGTGAACCCAGATCTCTTCTGCACCCAGAGGCTAGGCAGAGAGCAAGAGCCTATTTAGAGAATCGGCTTGAACAGCTTGGAGGAAAGGTAGAAACCTTTCACTATGATTCTGTAGCTCTTGACTCATTAAATGTTGACTTAGCAAATGTTCTAGCAACTTGGGAGCCACAAGATATGGAAAATTCTTCATCATACCTTATGATGATTGCACATTATGACTCTTCAAACAAAAAGAGACGTACATTTAAAGAGAATCTTTCACATGGTGCTGCTGATAATGGATATGGTGTGGGCATTGCTCTAGAACTAGTAAGGCTAGCTAATGAATATCGCTCTACATGGAATCAGGGGGTTAAGATCCTATTTACTGATGGTGAAGAGTTCAAAATGCTAGGCATGCATAAAGCACTTGAGAAGAATCCAGAAATATTTGACAATGTTGGTTTTGTTATAAATATTGAAGCCCGAGGTGTAAAAGGCCCTGCACTACTTTTTGAAACATCTCCTAACAACGAGAAGATTATTGAGCTTTACAGTAAGGCTTCGAAACCATTTACCTACTCTCTTACAAGTACTATTTACAATTTCCTTCCGAACTATACAGATTTCCAACTGGTAAAGGGCACTATCCCAGGCATAAACGTTGCTGTCATAGATGACCTATGGTACTATCACTCTAAATTTGACGTACCTGAGAATATAGACCTCGGATCAATTCAGCATTATGGGGACCAACTAACTCCAATAACAAAAGAGTACTTAACCAACAGCAAGTATAGCTCCACAAAGCAACTTAAAGGCGATAGGGACATGGCATTCTTTACAATTCCAATTATAGGTATTATAAAATACAGTAAAAACCTTGAGTTGATAGTAACAATAATAACATCAATACTACTCACCCTTATAGTTGGGATTTACCTAAAAAGAGAACCATACAGATTAAAAACACTACTTTACAAACTACTTCGACTATTAATTAAAGCTGTAATAGCATCCATACAAGCATTAGCTATAGTATTAATATATGCATATGCAACATCTAGGGATTACAAGCTAATAAGTATGGTAGTAACAAAATGGGACCTATGGGTAGCATTCTTGTCAATATTTGCAATATTTACTCAGCTACTTCTCACATTCAAACTAAGGAAACAAGGTAGCAGTAAAAGACTTCCTTTTTATCTTATGGGAGCTGCAATTAGTCTAACAGTTTGGTCAATTTTAATCCATATCTATCTAGGCAATAACTTCTTTACTTTGATACCTGTTATGGCATCACTACCGATATTACTACTAAACATAGCTGCCATAGAGAGTAGATTATGGATAAGAGTCGCATCAATTAGTGCTATTATTACTATTATTATAACGCTGGCTCCTTTCATCACAAGCCTAATAATAGCATTAGGAATTGGAGCATTACCAATTGTTGTAATACCTGCTTACTTTGCTTTTATTACCCTCATCCCATTAGGTGAGACTTTCATAAATGAATAAACAAATCAGGCCCTATATGCGTAGATCGTATATAGGGCCTGATTTGTTATTTAACACATAAGAAGATATTACTTTTTTGTGTAAGTTTGTCCCAAACGAAAATTGATATAAAATGAAACGTAGATTAACCTCAATACTACTTCTTGGTTTAATGGTATCCTCATGCACCACTAGTAGAGATGATGCAGAAAAGAGACTAGAGAATGCTACTAAACTTTTTGAGAGCGGACAATACAATCTAGCCAAGATAGAGATTGACTCCCTAAGAAGTAAACACCCAAAAGAGTTTGATCAAATAAGGGGAGCTATCACACTTATGAGATCTATTGAGTTGAAAGAACAAGAGAGAACATTCGCCTTCTGTGACTCAATGCTGACTCAACTAACTCAAGAGAGCGAACTCCTAAAGAAGAACTTTGACTTCAGATCTAATCCTGAGTATGACAAAGTTGGGCGATGGATACAAAGAGACCTACTCTCAGAGAGAAATAGCGGAAGAAACTATCTAAGAGCTGAAGTGTTTGAGAATGGTGAGATGCAGCTCACAAGCTCGTACGAAGGGGCTAAAGCCATTAAGCACACAATGATAAAAGTGTCCCTAAAGGATGGCACCTTTAGTCAAAGTGATGAAGTGCCTTTCGATGGTGGTAGAAACTATAGATTCAATGATGAGGGAACACACCACGAGAGAGTAACCTTTAATCTTAAAACAGATGGAGGTATAGCTCAATTCATTGCAACATATAGTGATCAACCTATGACTTTGACCTATGAAGGCGGGATTAAATACCAAACACAAATTGACCAGAAGCACAGAGCTGCATTAAAAGAATCTTTCGACCTCTCAAGTAGGCTTCTTGACATGAGAAGGTTAGTAGAAGAGCGTCGTGTATCCGAAGCAAAAATCAACCTACTTCGTAAGAAGTTAGAACAAAAAAATAGCTAATATGAAAAGGATCCCAGTCGTTGCAGTAACAACTATACTTACATGTACTACACATGTTGCAGAGTCGCAGACCCTGCAAAGAGTTGAGATTAAGAGTCCTGTTGAAAGGGCTGATTCACAAGACTTGCCTCAAACTACCATACGACTGGCAAACGAGGAGTACCAACGAGCGAAGTTAAATGGAGATAACATATCCATGCTTCGCTCCACCTTCTTGCGTCTGCACGCAGAGCAGCGTATTGGGGAAAAAGAGAGTGAATGGTTCTCCAAAGAGTTATCAAAAGTGACCTCCGAGCTAACCAATCCTGCAGTAAAAGCCATAGCCAAGATAACTTCTCTAATAAATAGCTCTAAGGATGGTGTTATAGACTCTATGATGTTTATTAGCGCCATAGAATCCATAAATAATATACCAACAGAGAGGTCATCTAACTACTCTGAATTAATTGAGCTAACTGAAATTAATCTAGAAGTTGCTCCAAACATTAAGCAGTATCTGCTCTATACATTAGCTGGGTTAATAAAAGGTGATAATCAGAAGAGCGCTAATCTTTGCTATGAATATCTTATTGAAGCAGATACTCAGGGCAGTTACTCTATGATGATCACAGAGCTGTTAAAGAGTGACAACTATGAGTATGAAAATCTCAAAGGATTATATCTCAAGTATAGCCATCTTGCTCAATCGTCTCAGATTCTTGAGCTCATGGCTTCAATCAACTACTCTTTATCCAATGATCAGCGAAATGAGTTGATGGAATTTGCAAAGGGTAATGAAGCTATCCGCAAATACCTAATAAATCAGGGCCTTTCTATAAACATCCCTAAACAACTATATCCAAACAGATTAGCCGAGGCAAAGGTTACTAGCCGAGACCTTGTAGCATTCGGTATCAATATCTCTGTTGACAATAAAGTTATGGAGTCGAAGTACACTCTAAAGATGAATGACTATCCCGACTCCAACGAGCAATATGTGAATATATCTGCACCTTCAATTGGTAAATACAGTGGAGAGGTGCTCTTAAATTCATTAAAAGGCAACTCCAACCAATCACCTTTTGAGTTCTCTGTGAGCAAAATAGCAACTGCCTATCTCTCAGAACCTCAAAAACTAAGGGTGTTTGCCGTAGATCTTATTACAGGACGACCACTAAAGAGAGCAAACCTACACAATATTAGATATGATAAAAAAGTAGCAAGTACTCCTCTACCAATTATTGACGGTATAACAACAATAGAGAATCAGAACTTCACAGGACAATATAGAGTAACATCTGGGAATGACTCTTTAATGCCTCTAAGCAATATATATCACTACAACTATCCAGAGCGCCAAGCAAGCAACAAGCAGATACAACTTACCACCGATAGACCAATCTACCAACCTGGAGATATAATACATATAAAAGGAGTTATATGGCAAGAGATAGCCGATAATCTTCAAGCAAACTCCAATGAGTCGATAGAGATAACTATTAAATCCCCTAATGGTAAGGATATATATAATCAGAAAGTAACCTCTAACAACTTCGGAAGCATATATTGCAATACTGTGATTCCTAAAAGCGGGATGAATGGGATATACAATATTATCCTACGAAACAGTAATGGTATATATGCAAACCAATCGTTCAAGGTTGAAGCATACAAGACCCCTACTCTTCTGATAACAATAGAGAAGCCTACCGTAGGGTACTCTCTAGAGAACTCATTTGAGGTAATTGGAGATGCGAAAAGCTTTAGTGGATTACCCATTGCAAACACTAACGTAAAGTATAAAGTGGAGCTTTTCGAATCTTGGTGGAGATTCTTCTACCCCAATAAGAGATACTCAGTTGAGTATAGTGGTGAAGGAGTAACTGACAATATCGGGAGATTCTCCATTCCTATTGATCCTCAAAAGTTAGACTATGATCAATCTAAAAAGATAGGTCGATTATCACTTAAGATAACAGCATTTATTACTGACAACAAAGGGGAAACTAAAGAAAATAGTATAACCCTGCCACTGAGCAAAGAGGCTATATTGATAGAATGTAACACAGAACAGTATCACGAGAGAAGTAAATTACTATCTCTAAGGCCAGAGTTCAAAACCGCACAAGGTGCTTTAACAAAAGGAGAGGGCCGATATGAATTTAAGAGAAAGAGTGATAATATCTCTATTGCTTCTGGCAACTTTAATGCCTGGAGTAATATTAATATTAACACCAACTCTTTGAGTAATGGTATATACACACTTGAGATAGCTGCCACAGGTGAGTTGAGCAGTGACACATTGAGTAGAGACATTCTTATATATGACATCAAGTCAAACAAGATGCCTATAGACACAACTTCCCTACTTATTCCTATTAAAGAAGAGTGCCTAGTTGGAGAGAAAGCAAGCTTCCTATTTGGATCTTCACTTGATAAAATATGGGTAAGATACACCCATTTCATTGGTAAGGAGACTCATGAAGAGAAGTGGATTGAACTATCAAAGGGACTACACCACTTTGAGGTTGATACTAAAGAGGCTAATAATGACACCAAGGTATTACTATTCTTTGTCAAGGACGGTAATTTCTACAGAGAAGAGTTCAATGCTAGTGTGACTAAACCCATTGACTCACTAGATATAAAACTAACAACATTTAGAGATAAACTTAGACCAGGCGAGAATGAGAGTTGGTCTGTTGAGATATCCTCCAAAGCAGGCAAGCATCCTAAGTGCGAACTAGCTGCATGGATGTATGATGCCGCACTTGATCAACTCATTGGCAATAGAACGGATATCTATCAACCCACTCTACTAAAAAAATCGAAGTACTACTCACTACAACAAGGAGAATCATTCTCAACAAGTGAAATAAACATATGGCCTTGGAGTCAATTAAACCTGCATGAGAGATTTAGTTCAGGCTTAAAACTCTATGGATACTATCCTGGTAGCACACCAGAGATAGGACTATATAGTAGTGCAACAAAGTCCCCTCGATTGGGAGGCATGGTGGAAGAGAACGATATGTCTGCTGCAAGAGGCAAAGAGAGTGCTCTTTTAACAAATGGAATGACAATAAGTGAAGTTAGAGAGAAGTTCAACCAAACGGCATTCTTCTTCCCTTCAATAAACCCAGACACAGCTGGCAGAGCAAAGATAGACTTCACTCTCCCAGAGGCAGTGACTACGTGGAAGCTTAAGCTACTTGCTCATACAGAAGATATGAGAATAGCTAAGCTTGAGAAAGAGATAGTAGCTCAAAAAGAGATGATGATTGAACCAAACCTGCCTCGATTCATAAGACAAGGAGACTACATATCAATAAATAGTAAACTCTCATTCATATCATCTGAAAGAGAGCCAACTACTGTTACTCTTGAGCTCTTTGACCCTATAACAAACCAAGTATGGCACAAAGAGAGCTCTTTGATAGATAACCCAAGCAGTAGTAACCTAATAAGCTTCAAGCTAGATGTGCCAAAAGAGAGAACTGCAACAGGAGTTAGAATCACCGCTAAGAATAGTAAATTCAGCGATGGTGAACAACATGTAATTCCCATTCTACCTGATAGAGACTATTTGACTGAGAGTAGCACTATTAGAGCTAATGCTGGAACTAGCAACACGCTATCAATGGATATCTATGATGGGGAGTATACCATTGAGATTGTAAAGAACCCAACTTGGTATGCTGTTCAAGCACTATCTGCTATATCAGATAGCAACTCTCCAAATGCTGTATCAATAGCTTCAAATCTAATTGCAAATGCTGTTGGCTCATCACTAGCACAGTCAAACCCCTCAATAAAGTCATATATAGAGAGTGGCCAAACTGAGCAGTTGCTAAAACGAAATAATAAGCTAAAAATTGATGACATAGATAACACTCTATGGGTTGACGCATCACAAAGAGAGGCTGATCAGATAAATAGTATGATAAAACTCTTTGACTCAAACCTAATGTCTACTCTACGCCTCGAATCTCTAGAGAAGATGATTGCTTTGCAGTCAACCGATGGTGGATTCGCATGGTGTCCAGGCATGAACTCATCAACATGGCAAACAGCACAAGTGCTTTATCTTCTTGGTATGCTTCCGGAGTATGGAGAAGTAGAATTTACCCAAGACGAGAAGATGATGCTAATACGAGCAGTTGCATTCCTAGATAAAGAGATAATTAGAATATCAAATGAAGAGGATAAGGCAAGAGTTAAAGCTACAGCAATTAACTCACTACAACTAATTATTCTTCAAGCCAGATCACTCTACAGAGATATCCCACTCACTGCAGAGTCTCTAACTAGACATAAAGAGTGGATGGAGCTTGCTAAAAATAGCTGGGCAAAAGAGTCAATAGATAGGAAAGTTGCAATAGCAAATCTTATGTTTGACTATGGGTTCAGCGAAACCGCACAATCCATAACAGAATCTATCTACCAATACGGAGTAAAATCAAACGAGTATGGTTTCTACTTCCCTTCAAATAAAGCTGATAGAATAAAAACTCACGTAGGAGCAATGAGACTCTTTGCAAGAGCACAAGTAGCTAAAATGCAAATCGTGGAGGATATGAAGCTCTGGTTGCTTGCTAACAAGAGAAACAGAGTTTGGGAGACAACACCAGAAACAGTAGAGGCAGTTTACGCTCTTCTAAATAGTGGAAAGAACCTTCTAGAATCAAATCAAGAGGTTACGCTTCATTTCGGAAATAGAGTAATCGAAAGTGGAGACAAGAACTATTTTATTACTAATCTTAATAGAGAAGAGATTTCAAAAGAGAAAGGAAAGTTTAAGTTAACAAACAACTCAAATTCACCTGCCTATGCTACCGTTTATAGACAATGGCTAGCTCCTTACAGTAGCCTCAAGGATAGCAAAAAATCTAACCTTCAAGTTATCAAACAGATAGTATCAACTACTGATTCTTTGGCTATTGGATCTAAAGTAAAGGTAAGGCTTACTGTAATATCCAATCAAAGCGTAGACTATGTAATGCTTACTGACACATACGCTGGATGTTTTGAGCCAGTTAGTTCTGACTCAAAGTATATATTCAATAGAGGAGTTGGTGCATACCAAGAGCAAAGGTCTGGAGACATAAGATTCTTCATAGAGCATCTTCCGAAAGGAACCCATTCATTTGAGTATGAAGTATGGATTGATAGAAAAGGTAACTACTCTACTGGAGTTGCAAAAGTGCAATCTCTATACAATCCTGAGCTTGTTAATCATTCTGTAAGCACCACTATCATTGTAGATTAATCAGAATTAATAGCTAACTTTGTATAGATTCTAAACTATACAAACGATAACTTATTATGAGTAAAAGCTACAAAATAGTAGTTCTAGACCTTGATGGGACGCTAACTAACACCCAAAAGGAGCTATCTGCTAGAAATAGAGAAGTACTTATTGAGGCTCAAAAAAGAGGAACAAAGGTTGTTCTTGCCTCTGGTAGACCGACCTATGGAATAGTCCCTTTAGCTAAGGAGTTAGAATTAGATAAATTCGGTGGATATATACTTGCATACAATGGAGGATCAATTATTGACTGCTCCACTCAAGAGACTATCTACAATAAGGTTCTTCCAGATGAACTTCTTCCGCAGCTATATAAATATGCAAAAGATCACAGCTTTGCTATTCTTTCATATGACAATGAGGTAGTGGTAACAGAGCATCCAAACGATAAATATGTAGAGTATGAGTCTTTCCTCACTAAGATGGAGGTAAGAGGAGTAGACAATTTCCTCGAATCTGTCTCTCGACCTGTACCAAAGTGTCTTATTGTTGGTGATGCTGAACCTCTAGCTCTGCTCGAGAAGAAGATGCAATCCGAAATTGGTGATCTGATGAACATATACCGTTCTGAGGCTTTCTTCCTTGAGCTTGTACCTCTAAACATAGATAAGGCTGAGTCTCTGGCTAGATTACTCAACCACATAGGTATGAACAAAGAGGAGATGATTGCTGTTGGGGATGGTTACAATGATCTATCAATGATACAATTTGCAGGAATGGGTATAGCTATGGAGAATGCCAAACCAGAAGTTAAGGAGGCTGCTAATTTCATCACCTCCTCTAATGATGAGGATGGTGTTGCTGCTGTTATTGAAAAGTTTATCCTAAACTAGAACACGTAAAACACGGTCTCTTTATTTAATTCAAAAAAATAATTATTTATTTGTTTTTTAAGACACAAGTCGTATATTTGCCAAAGGTTTATACTAATTTGCTAATTTACATAAAACAAATCGGATAATGAATAAAAGGGATTTAATTAAGGCTGTTGCAGAAAAACTAGGGACTACTGCGGCAGAATCTGAAAAATCTGTTACGGCTGTTCTAGACTCTATGGTAGAATCACTTAAGGGTGGAAATAATATCACAATTTTTGGATTTGGTAGTTTCGCGGTTAAAGAGCGTAAAGAGCGTAAAGGAGTAAATCCTGTAAATAGAAGCTCTATTACCATTCCAAGCAAGAAGGTGATAAAGTTCAGATCTACAATACTTGATGAAAAGTAGCTTTAGCTACACTCAAACCCACATTGTTGGGATACTATACATTATAGAATAGGCTACTTAGGATAACTATCCCAAGTAGCCTATATTTATTTCTCATAAAAAGCTTTTCAAAGACCATATAGACTTACTATATCATCCATCTATGTTTACTGTAGGGTTCCAAGATCAAATATCTCACCGATTAGCAAAAGATATATTTATGGAATCAAGTACGGATCATGTGAATTACACATTTTGTAAAATTTCTCAGAAATATCATTTTTCAAACTCTGTGAGAAAGAAATCTGTTTTTGATAGCGCCTACTAATGGTGTTAACAAGCTATAGCCATCAATTTTACTTAAGGTTGAGGAAAAGTCTAACAGTTCACTGATAGTTGTAAATATTCGCTTAATATTAGCCACATTATTAAGATAAAAGGATCTGTTGCAATAGAATTCTATTGCAACCAATTGCAACCGCCTATTGCAACCCGTAACAACTTGAATATAAAACAGTGTTGCAATATGGCAATAGAAATCATCAAAACTAAGAGTCTGTGAGACTATTTTACCGTTTCATTAATAGTGGTTTGTTAATTTGGGGTAATTATTAACTTCCAATAAAATCTGATATTTAGCCACTGTCTAAGGGTGATCTTCCCTAAGGCTTTCGGATGGTTAGGCTGAGGCTATCTATAAGTTAGGCACTGTCTAATTTCGCACTGAGTTAGGGGTGTAATGTCAAAGAGTTTTAGGTGTAAAGTCAAAGAGTTTCACCCCTAAACTCACAGCCTTTTGGAGAGTATTATCCTGAATGCTGAGTGCGTAATTTGAATCATAAAAGCTGGTGAGCTATGACAAATCTTAGCACTGATAGGAGCGTTAAACTATTAGACATTAGAGGAAGGCATAGTAGCATCACCATTTTGCAAAATCAGATCAACACCCCCAAATTTCAAACTCTGTGAGAAAAATATTCGTTTTTTCTATCTACATCTGCCCAGATTAACACTTACCACTTCTGTTGTTTACATATAAAATGAGAATGATTTATTAAAGCTAAGGCAAATAGCTACAATCTAATAAGATAAGATTCAATTTTAAGATAAATCGATAGGGTGTAGATAGAAATCTATCTACACCCTATCTACATCTGCATCTACACCCGTAAATACCTGATAACCACCAGCGGTGTAGATAGTGTAGATATAAATCAGCAAAACTAAGAGTCTGTGAGGCTATTTTGCCGTTTCATTAATAGTGATTTGTTAAACTAAGCCACTATTTAACTAGTAAAGATATAGTCTGAAGCAGAATTGCTAATTATGTTAGTGTACTAAATAAGTTGACAGTTTACAAACTTAAAAACTTATGCGTACCAAGAAAAAATTTAGCAAAACAGATTGTTTGGCCCTTCTTAATGAGTATTTTTTATCTGATTTATCCGCTTACACATTTGAGCGTAAATATTCTCTTACTAGAGGTAGAATTAGAAGTTGGCTTCGTATCTTTGGGCTGGAAGATAAACCTAAATTAGTCACCATGCCGAGTAAAAAAAATCTTAGCCAAGAAGCTCTTCGTAAAGAAAATGAGTCTCTTAGATTGGAAATAAATCGCATTAAGTTAGATCTCAAAAAAAAAAAACTGTAGTATCCTGATTTAGGTTGACTACTTGTATGTCTTATACCTTCGACAAGTTGACTTGGTTATATATATTCCTGATATTAGTTGACTTTAAGTTTATTATCCCGAAGTTTGGTTGCCTTCGCGAGCCTTATTCCTGT
>JBOFEN010000052.1:0-2596 GCA_051648105.1 Bacteroidales bacterium | reverse complement strand
AACCTACATGGCTTATTCGCTCGAAGGCCTTGCCAGATGGGTATTGGCAAATGCAGACACGACAACCGTAGTCTGCCCAAATGAAGTAAAAGATATTATCAAACAGATTATTAAAAAATTAGATCTATGAAAGTTAACAGTACCGCGATCAAAAACCTTGATCCGATAAAAACCATTGCGATTACACACATCGGCAACTACTCCGGTATTGGAGAAGTGTTTGGAAAACTGGCTGCATGGGCCGGAGCTAACAACCTTTGGGCTGGTGCCCCTAGAATGCTCGGAGTGTATCACGACGATCCGATGAATACACCGACAGAAAACCTTCGCTCCGAAGCATGCCTGGAAGATCTTTCAGGAATTCAACCCGGAGAAGGAATGAAACACTACACCATAAGCGGTGGCAAATATTTCGTTATGCAAGTAGAAATTACGATGTCTGAATATTGTGACGCTTGGAGAAAAGTATATGCTACAGTACAAGAAGAAGGATATGAATGTGACACTAGAGATCACTACGAGCTATATGTAAGCTGCGCCGGAAATACGCAAGACGCCAACGCTCCCTGGATCGTTGATCTATGCATGGCTCACCCGATAAACCATGGGGATTATGCATATAGTTTGGTTAATCTAAACAGAAAAAACTTTACATCAATAACACCTCTTAAGCTTGCTCTGAAAGCTTTAATTTTAGCATTAAATGCTTCTGCAAATGCATTCGTTGCTCGATTAATAAAGAAGTTCAAAACTTGTTCGCTATTTTCATAAAGAGTATTTCCTATGATATTAAAACTCTTGTAACCGGATTTCTCAACTTTATCATACCATCGAGCTAAGGATAGTCTAGCTGCATCCTTAATCGTGTTTTTATTAAATATCTGACGTAATGAGTGTGTTAATGAGTAAGCTTCTTTTATATCGGGATAGTTGTCAAAGAGTATTTCAGATCTCTGTTTCTGTGATAAAGTCCATTTCTCTGCTGATTTATATAAAAGATATCTGCTTCTAGCCAATAGTTGTTTTGCGGTATCTCCATTACTAAAATAAACAGGTTTATATTCTACACCAAGTTTTCTTGCCTCTCCTCTAGACTCATTATCTGCTCTAATTGCATCCCATCTATGAGCTATACGCATCTCTTGCAAGGCATCACAAGCAAGTTTCTGCATATGAAATCGATCAATAGTTCGTATTGCTTTAGGAAAACAGCGTCTTGCAATCAGACTCATACTGTTCGAAAAATCCATGGTTATTTCTTTTACCTGCTCTCTTTGGATTAATGGTATTAAGCGTAACGTTTGTATGATATCCTCAGATCTAACACCTTGGATTATTGCGATAATAGAGCCGGTTCTACCTCTAGAGGCTCTATTCGTTATGATGGTATACAGCTCTCCATCGCTGATTGAGGTTTCATCAATACAGATACTTTCTCCTATATTCTGAGGAAACACCAGCCATTCGTCTGCATGTGATAGCTCAGACCATTCCCTATAGCCACTTAACTGCTCTTTGTATTGCTTCTCAAAAGTATCTCCGTTGATGTGATAATAATTCTCAAGCGAACGGGAGGTCGTAGGCTTGGTCTCCATACACTTCTTTTAAAAAAGCCGCAAACTCTTTTGAGTAGCGAGTACCATCGGCTTTAAGGCCATCAAAAGGAACCGAAAAGGATTTCTTTGTTAGATTGTCATACCAACGTCTACGTCGAACGATTAAATCGACCCCTTTATCCCTTATTGGAAAATCTCGGACTGTAACCGAATCTGTAAAGCCTTTTGATTCGATATGAATATTTTCTATGAATTCCGTATCTGCAATCTCATCCAAATATATACGAATCTCATTGTCATTTGATTCAACTTTGACAATAGCAAACTTGGTTAAGATATCGGTTGGTAATACAACCTGAGCTAGAAGTAATAGTCCTTGTGTGTCCATAATACAAAGATACTATTAAAAAGGAAGTCCCCATGGTTTATCGGGTGAGCCAAAATAAAGATTCGTGGATGTTGACTATAGGATACAAAAAAAGCCTCTTCTTTCGAAGAGGCTTTCGTGAGCGGGAAACGGGGCTCAAACCCGCGACCCTCAGCTTGGAAGGCTGATGCTCTATCAACTGAGCTATTCCCGCAAGAAGCAAAGTGGGCAGTGAAGGATTCGAACCTCCGAAGGTGTTACCAGCTGAGTTACAGTCAGCCCCATTTGGCCACTCTGGAAACTGCCCCTTTATTTGCAGCGTCTTAACCGTTGTTTCATTAAGACACTGCAAAGATAAGCATAAAATTATAACTTGCAAACAAAATCGCACATTTTTATTGCAGAAATTGCACATTCATCGCCTTTGTTGCCATGAATACCCCCTGCACGATCCTCTGCTTGTTGCATATTGTCAGTAGTTAATAGTCCGAAAATGAACGGAATATCATACATTAAGTTAAGTTCGGTGATGCCTTGAGTAACGCTGTCACAAACATAATCAAAATGTGGAGTATCGCCTCTAACAACGCATCCCAATACGATAACTGCATCGATTTCTTTATGGTCTGCTAGTTGTTTTGCGGCAAAAGTTAGCTCAAAACTTCCAGGTACA
>JBOFEN010000051.1:0-4247 GCA_051648105.1 Bacteroidales bacterium | reverse complement strand
CCCCAAAACCCCAAAACCCCAAAACCCCAAAACCCCTATATATTAATAGTGAGATGCAATAATATACAGTATATATGCATAATAACTCAATATGATCCTTAATAGGTAAGTTAAGAGTTTCATTAATCGTTGCTTAAATCTTCTTCTATCTCTATCTGGAAATGCCTTGAGTAGTTGCTTATTAGGTTGATATACGACAAATCCAGAGTATTCCAGATTTCGTGCTTATATCCGGTTTCCATTGAGGTTTTGTAGACTCCAAAGTTAATGAGGAAAGGTCCACTGATATCATAAGGGTAATTCAGATTAAAGCGAGCATCACCAGAGCCTGGGACACCTCTGTCATAAGGTAAGGGTAATCTGGTATCTGGTGGAAGTTTTATCCGGTTTGCCGAATCTAATGTGAGAGTACCAGATAAAGTGGCATTCATGATCTCATATGGATGACAGAAGTAATAAACTGGTGGACTTTCATTAGGAACATCAGGACTTGGTCTAGCTTGAACGAAATACGATTCTATTATGCAGTTAGCGGTTTCGGTATATGTAGGAGTTACAGCTGATGCTCCTCCTGTGCTACTGATTTTATAGAACTTATTGCCCTTGCATGTAATCATTACTCCCTCAGAGAAAGAGGCAATAGAAAGGATCTGCTCAGTTATCATAGCCTGCCCTTCAATTGTAATTTCCCATGGTAAATTTTTGGTTGAGTAAATGTTCACATAATATTTTGAAATAGCATCAAGGTTTGAAGTAGCCTTTAATGGAACGTACATTAGGCCATCATGAAAAGCGGGGTCAGCTAAGATGTCTCCTAGGATTTCAAAGTTGGGGACATCAGAGTAGTCTATGAGGAGTTCTTTATCAATATCAGTTAAACTTCCGAAGCTTTCATAGGTCTTGTTATTGAATGGAATCAACTCGAAGTTTCTCTGATTATATAGGCGTGAAAGTAATAAATCAGGTCCAGGCCACCAAATGTAGAATTCAGCTCCCAATTGAGTTGGTATGCTCCTTAGTTTTTGTCCTACAGCTGTCCCTTGCTTTCTTTCTATTAATTCATAGGTATATTCTTTGGTGACAAATGTATCCTTGTCAATAGTTATACTGCCAGTTGTTTCTCCTTTGAGTTCAAGCGAATAAAACTGAACTTCACTCGTACCTTTACTGCATACAAAGTGTTTTCCGAATGTTTGTCTCATGGCCGCTATAATTCCTCCTGTATCGTGTTTAATTTTTACAATATCAGCAGGAGAAGTCACCGTGTTACGCAGAATAACTTTTTGTATATTATTTACTTCTGTCAAATTGGTGAAGTTTCCATCATCATCAGCTATATAGACATTCTTCTGCGTTATAATTATCAAGATATCCTTATCATTTAATACAAAAGAGAACGCAAGAGCATCATCATTAAGTGACATCGCTCTAAGTCGTCCTCTATTGGGAGTGGCCAAATTTGAGTAGGGGGTTGGATCTATGAAGCTATATAGGTCACTCAGTGGATATCCAGGGAACCTTGGATTATTACAATCTAAGCAATATTTTCCTTTAAAGCACTTTTGCTCTCCTCCCATTCCAGAATATCTTGGATATTCATTTGGATCTGTCATTTTAGAAAACATATACGATGTTGGGCAAGCTCCTTCAGCTGTTCCTATCCCATATCTGCCCGCATAGCTTTCATCATCAGTATACGCAGCACCAAGTCGAGCATCATTAACGGAATGAACATAATCTCTATCTCCTGGTGTATATTTGCATTTATCAGTACAACCTTTTTGAATATAATCTTTGTGCATTTCTTTTGTAAATTTTGTCCTATCATCATTCCATATGATTATGAAAGGATCACAATCTTCTTTATAGTTAGGGAAGCCTGGAATTCCATCAGAATCCAAAATTCTATTACCACAGGCATGTTCACAAAGTTTCCCTTCTATAGGGCATGTATATCCTTCCTCAATCTGGCATTTGTCATTGCAACCATCATCATTAGCTTCATTACTATCATCACAGGCTTCATCAATCGTCTCTTCTACTTCTACTCTGGGGTTGCCTTCGTGAATTATCCTTTTATAATTATCAATTTTCCCATTGCCGCAGATTTTATTACAAAGCTTACCTGGAGTAGGGCATTCATAACTTCGTTCGATATATTGACAGTCTTCCGAGCAGCCTAATTTTTTATAGTAAATTACCATCATCACTAATAAAGGCACCAGGGCCGTCATCACATTCTTCATGATAAGGTTCCCAATATAGTGGAGGGCCTGGATAACTATCTAATTTATCATTGCTGCAAACCTTTATACACGCTAATCCAGGAAGAGGACAAAACCAGCCTCTCTCTTTTTGACATGTAATATTACAGCCATCTCCTGATTCTAAATTTCCATCATCACAGTTTTCAAATTCAGGATCTTCCGTATTTATGAAACTATCACCACACTCATTTGGTTTGCACTGAGTCTTTGTAGAATAGGGAACATTACTACATCTCCAACCATCTTCTATTTTACAGACTTCAGAACAACCATCGCCTAGTCTATTAGCATCAGGTTTTAAACCTGCAACGAAATTATTTCCATCGTCACATTCTTCACCACCTTCCAATATTCCATTCCCGCATACACCATCTTTTGTTTCTGTCACGCACATGTCCACAATATTAGTTTCCAAATTGATATAATGGATGCTTATTTTATTATAGTCTCCATTAATACCATTACAGGCTCCAGCCTGAACTGTCATAAAATGGAATCGTCCTACATCGGCTGGATTATCGTATAGATTCAAGCTATTATTACTGAATATTTCGGTTGCTATATTAGTGACTCTATAAAGTTTCATCTTATTTGAGTCTGGGATAGCAAACACCGGTGGAGGATCGCCACTATCAATTCCCATTTGGTATAGTTTCCAAGTATCAGTACCCGAGATTGGTTCTGTTTTTTTAAAGACACCAGCAAGATCCATATGGCTTATCATAATACCTTTAACACCATCAATAACAAATCCTATTCCAACATTATGAATGGCAACCAAATAAGTGATTCCTAGAGAATTTATAGTCCCTTCTCTTGAATAAACTAGATCACCCATACTAACTGTGCTACCAGCAGTACAAGAATCAGGAAAATTCATTCTGTATATACTATCATAATATTTTCCGCCCTCTAATACCTTTACAGACACATAAGCCATTTCTATACCAGTCTTTGAAAATGTTATAGCATCGTTGAATTTAGTCACAGTTTTACTGCCTATAGTCATACCAGTAATTTTGAACCTTCCAAATACAGAATTACCTGTTCCAAAATTAACATCACAGGAAGTGATAGGAGTACTGGTGTAAGGTATACAAGTAAAGACAAGATATTTTTCAGCATTAACTGTATCAATATAGAAAAAAAGTTTTTTATAAGGATGCCAATAATATCTAGTTGGTGCGTTACAAACAGGCCTAAAATTAGAGTTTGCAATATTAGAGTCAACTATATCATTAACATACATTCCTGTAGAAAAGAACTCAGTAGCGGTTTTTGAGATATAGTTAACGTGGGTTTTTATAGTATAAGTGGTACGAATCAATCTTAAACCATAATTCACACCAGACTTTTTAAGTATAAGCCATGTAAGCGTGATTAGACACTTTTCATAAGAATTAACTATAGTAGACAGATAAGTAGCACCAAGGGTTGGGTCAATTTTATTAGTTTCATCACTTTCTAATTCAAATCCTGTAAAATTGTATGTGTACGCATTGTCCTTATTGTATGGATCAATGAGATTACCAAGTTGTGTAAGCTGTATTTTTCTAACTTCGGCTTGCAACTATGGATTAATGAAGCACATACTGGATTAGTACAGCCAGCTATTGTTGAGGCTACATAATTCATTCTGAAAAACCCAACTTGATAAGGAGCAACCTCTCCTTCAACAATTCTGTAATAATTATAAGGAGTAAACGTTCCTCCTATACAATATTTTCCAGGTGTACAAACTCCTATAATATTATCAAAGCAATTTACCGGCAACGAGGTCAATAATCCAAATCAAGAAAAATACTAGTGGAAAAATTTGCATTGGATTATTAAATTTGTTTTTTACGCCTTTTAAGTATAAGATATTTATAAATATTAATTAGACTATTTCTTTTCATTTGCAAAAATTAAAACTTCACTGTGTATTTATTGTTGTTCTTTATAACATTTATCTGCTTCGATTCTATATCATAACTTATA
>JBOFEN010000050.1:0-13211 GCA_051648105.1 Bacteroidales bacterium | reverse complement strand
CTAAACTTCTTTGTCAATAGAGCAACAAACGCATTTGCAGAGTCTTTTAATGCTAAAATTAAAGCTTTTAGAGCAAGCCTAAGAGGGGTTGTTGATGTAAAGTTCTTCCTTTTTAGACTCACTAAGCTGTATGCTTAGTTCCCATGGTTTATCGGGTGAGCCATGTAAACAGTATAATTCATGGCAACCTAATTTGATAAAACAAAAAAAGCAGCTGATATTACTATCAACTGCTTTTTGCGGTATGGACGGGACTCGAACCCGCGACCCCCTGCGTGACAGGCAGGTATTCTAACCAACTGAACTACCACACCGTAGTGGAGCGAAAGACGGGACTCGAACCCGCGACCCTAACCTTGGCAAGGTTATGCTCTACCAACTGAGCTACTTTCGCGTTTGTTATCTGATTACGGATACAAATGTAGCGGGTTTATTTGACATGTGCAAATCTCAGAGCAACTTTTTTCAATAAAGATTTTCACCAAATCACCCATTAATTGGGTAAATAGCAGAAAATGAGGAGTAAGGAACAAACCCTTACTCCTCATTTTTTTTTACAAACTTAAGTCTGTCATCTCATTATCTTAGCAGTTGCACGCTGTCCATTAGCCATTACAGCCTCAACAACATAGACCCCACGTCCAAGACGATCCATAGAAACTTCAGATCCATTAGTGGATACTGCGTTTGCTCCCGCTACATTATATACATTAAGTGCGACTGCATCTGCAACAGTAACAGTATGTCCGTTATAAACAAAGTTAGTTAGCTGATCCTTGGATACTCCAGTAGATGTTGGCGTATATCTAACCATATAGAAGTTGTTTCCATTAATCTTACTATAAACATAAGCTATACCTGGGTCACCTACGTATTCATATGAATGTACAGGAATATCCTCAGCCTCTACTCCATCAACAGTAACCTTGTCCAATCCTGTAGATGCTACAGGGAAATATCCAGTTTGTATATCTTTTGTTTCTCCACCTTCGTTTGCAGCAAGATATATTGACACTTCACGAGAAAGGTCAGAATTGCTTCCTGTTAGAGCGACAAACTCTATTGTACCATTGCCAGATACTGGAAATCCAAAAGAGCAGTCGGTAGGCTCTCCTCCTTTATCAAATTTACCACCAGTTTTTAAACGTGTTGTGTAAAGAACTCCCTCAGAGATTTTATTATTTGCCTCTTTTGTCACCTTAGATGTACCCTTAATAACTAATCCATACCCAGGGTCTGCCTCACCAGGTGAAACCACTGCAACTGATCCTGATTGACCAGCAGTGTTGAAAATTTCAGTAAAGTTGTAAGTCACGACTTGAGAATTAGCAATTGCTGCTCCACCAAATAGTGCAATAGATAAAAGATTGCGTAGATTTTTTTTCATAGTCTAATTGTTTTAATTATGTTATCAAATAGTATTAAAGCGGAAGGTTAAGCCTACGTTCCCGCACACGGAAAACGTTACGACAATATTTTCATGATCTCAGACGCAAATATAAGAAAGATTATAAAAGTAAAAAATAAATAAGCAAATAAAACTATACAAAAAGAGCAACCTGACTATTCTAGGTTGCTCTTGATAATTTTAGAAGTATGTCTAAGATAGAGAATAGTAAGTAGAGACCCCTTCATTAGAGGAGATATCGCAATACTCCACCAAACACCATCCACACCCATCCCCATCGTATTAGCAAGAAAATAGGCTATTGGAATTCTTAGGCTATTGAAGATCAAGCTAACGGAGGCTGGTAGTGAAGTTCGTCCTAAACCATTAAAAGCCCCAGCAGAAACAATCTCAAGAGCCATGAATATCTGAGCGAAGGAGTTAATACGCAAATATCTTCCACCCTCCATTGCTGTCTCGATATCATCAACGAAGAAGCTAAAGATGAACTCCCCCGAGGAAGCAAATGCAATAGCTACTAAAGAAGTCATTAATATTGCAACAGATAGAGTGAATCTATACCCACGATGAATCCTCTCATATTTACCAGCTCCATAGTTTTGCCCCACAAAAGCACATAGTGCTGTAGCAAAACCATTAGCACTCATCCATGTTATTGCCTCTATTTGTGCACCTACACCATACGCTGCGATTCCTACACTCCCAAAAGAGGCTGCAAACTGAGCTACAAACATTGATATAATACAGAAAATCAAGTTCTGAGCACCTACAGGCAGACCTGTATATATCAGCTTTACTGCTCTCCTATTAACAAAAGATGTAAGTATACTAAGTGGTCCAATTGGTGATTTTGAAGAGAAAAACCTATATGCAAAGAGAGAAAAGACCAAACCCTGAGAAATTGATGTAGCTAGAGCCGCACCCTTAAGTCCCATTTCTGGAACAACACCCCATCCATATATGAAAAGAGGATCTAACACTATATTAGTTATTAATCCTAGAGCATTAATCCTAAATGGGGGTTTGCTATTACCTATTGCATTATATAGTCCTGAGAAAAGCTGATTGGCGAATCCGAAAAGAAAACCAGGTGCTATCCAACGCAAATATTTAGCTCCCTCATCTCTAACCACCTCATCAACGCCAAAGAAACCCATTGCCTCTGGTGCAAATAGCCACAAAGTGGAAGCAAACAAAGCACCAAAAATAAGAGTTACTATAACTCCTATATTAGCATAAGAGTGAGCCAATGCTCTGTCATTACTACCTACTGATTGCGACACACACACCTCAACCCCAACCTTAGTAATCAGAGAGAGAGCACTACTCATCCATGCATAAAATGCTGCGGCACCGATAGCAGCTACTGCAATAGCACTGTAGTGACCAATCCAGAACATATCAATTAGATTGTATGTCATCTGTATGAATGAGGCTGATATGATGGGCATAGAAAGAAAGAATAGAGATTTACCTATCCCCCCTACTGTCAAGTCCTTTATCTGCATTATTATCCTATTTTTAAATCACCATTTCTCACAATACCAGCTTTTCGAAGTAATGAATCTACAAATAGAGCAATCGTAGCAGGAAGAATAAAGTGAAGAATGATGATAGATACAACTATCTGTATCGTATCTACACCTTTAGCACTCATTGTAGCGAAAGTTGCTATCTGTCCAACTAATCCGCTTGTTCCCATACCTGCTCCAATTGAGGAGTTTGTCATTTGGAACACAATAGTGGAAAGTGGCCCAAGTACCATTGATGTGAAAGTTGGAGCAATCCACACCTGTGGTCGTCGTACAATATTTGGAATCTGTAGCATCGATGTCCCCAATCCTTGAGAGAGGAGCCCACCAATTCCATTATCCCTATAACTTGTTACAGCAAAACCTATCATTTGAGCGCAACACCCAACTGTAGCAGCACCTGCAGCTAGCCCATCAATCTCAAGCATAATGCATATCGCAGCAGAACTAATAGGAAGAGTCAAAGCTACACCAACCAATAGTGATACGGCAATACCCATAAGAAAAGGGTTCAACTCTGTTGATTGATTTATTAAACTACCGAATGACAGCATTACCTCCTGCATAAAAGGACCGACAAATGCTCCTACCAATGCTCCTGATATAATTGTTATCATTGGTGTTAGCACTATATCAATTGGTGTACGTTTTGAAATTAATGAACCTAACTCAGCTCCAATAAGAGATGAGATAAAAGCCCCAACTGGGCCACCTGCTACGTAACCTAATGCTCCAGTAGCAGCAGATGAAAATAACACCAATTGTGGCGTTTTTAATCCATAAGCTATAGCAACACCTATCGCTGCTCCAACCACTGGTGATTGAGCCGAGAGAGTTGATCCTAAAATATCTAAGAAGTCTAATCCTGGTATTTTAGCCAACTGGGAGATTATCAAACCAATTATCAACGAAGCAAATAATCCATATGCCATTGAGCCTAATGCTTCAATGAAATATCTATTAAATAAGAACTTAAGGGTTTTCATGAATTCAAAATAAGTAATATATAAATCAATCTATTTCATCACTCTTTTTCCCACGCTTGATACGAGTGAACACTCTTCCAGTAAAGAACCCTATGGCAAATGGTAAGAAGATTATTACTGCAAAGAAAATTGTAACATAAACAAGATAAGTAGCTATCAATCCTTTTGCCTCCTGCATAACCACACGAAGCAGATTCTCCGAAATAGAGTCAACTTGTATCATTATCTCTCGTCTCTCCCTAGCGACAAGTGAGTCTAGAGCAATTCTCTCCTCTGATAATTGAGCCATAGTTATTGCTACTCTCCTATCAAAAAGCTCTATCATAGGAGTTACCTCCTCTTCGAATCTTGTAATTGTAAAGTCTATTAACTCTGGTGAGTTGTCCAAGAACTTTTGAAACAGCTCTATTCTATATGAAATTGAGTCCGCCATAGCCTGAGTGCTTTCGGCAGTAATTCCATTACTCGCAGCGAAATACTCCAGCTGCCACTTAGAGCCTTTACCCAAAGTATTGCTAAGCATCATCATACGGTTTGCAAAATCACTCATCACCTCTGGAATAGTACCAACGGTGACTACCGACATAGAATCCGCAATATTATTATGCTTAATCCAATCCTCATATACAGAGACCCTCTTAAACTTTAGGTCCTCAAAAGGGTGCCTATCTGCAAAATCATAAACGAACTCCCTTATCTGAGAATAATCAGAAGAAGAGACTAGCCTACGGGAGATTTTCTCTATAGCCTCATGCAAGGATATTGTGAGTTGAAGAGGCTTTTCGCGCACCTCTCCGAAAAGCTCTACAGTTTCTGGGGAATCTACATATCGTCTCACTTGCTCAAGAAAAGCCCATGTATCAATAAGAGCAATCTGAGGCTTTTGTTGAAGTACTGATTGTTGTAACCCACTCTGAAGATTTATAGACCAAAGAAGAGTATTAGCGATATAATTAAGATTCTTAGTCTCATTTCTAACACTATCGTTGACTCTCTCTATTTCACTAAATGCATCTAGTGCAAACTGTTGAGTTACTACGCGAATATTAAGCTCTCTCTTTGGTAGTGGCTCAGAGTCTGATTTCATCTCAAGAGTGAATAGCGAACAGCCAGTTAAGCCAAAAGTTAATAGAATTAATAGTAAGGTATGAAGAGTATTTCTCATCTTTTGAAATTTTTGAAACTGCACAAAGATAGAGTTTACTTCTGACTTATGTAGTTTTATAAAGATCGAATATATTGAATTTGAATCAAAGTGATTGATAGCAAGGTAAAGTTTATATACATTTGCGAAAACCAACAACAACTCGTAATAATGAAAAGAATAATTCTACTTATGATGTTATGCTACACTACGCTCTCTGCTAATTCACAGAGCGACAATAGAGGTTATCTTGTAAATGTAGGTGATACAGCACCTGAGTTTTCAATCGAACTTTTAGATGGTCGTACAATATCGATCAAAGAGCTTCGTGGTAAAGTGGTAATGCTACAATTCACTGCTAGCTGGTGTGGTGTATGCAGAAAAGAGATGCCATTCATTGAGAGTGATATATGGCAAAAACATAAAGCCAACCCGAATTTTGCTTTAATAGGTATTGATCGTGATGAACCACGTGATAAAATGGAGATGCTTGTTAGTAAAACTGGCATAACCTATCCTCTTGGATTTGACCCTCAAGGTAAGATATTTGAACTATACGCGGAGAAGGGAGCTGGAATTACTAGAAATGTAATTATTGGTACTGATGGAAAGATAGTTATGCAAACTCGCCTTTACGATGAAGCTGAGTTTGAAGAGATGTGTTCTATTATCGACAAAGAATTATCAAAACTCAAGAAGTAATTATAATCTTTAATACTTGCGAACAATAACCAATATTATTGCGTTATGCCTAAAGTTAAAAACATTAATAATATGAGACGATTATTACTTTCAGGAATATTATTTACTACAATAAGTATTAACGCACAGCAAAAACAGATTATGAAATTTGAACTACCTAAGCTCAATTATGAGTCAAATGCTCTTGAGCCTGTAATAAGCCAAAAAACAATTGAGTTCCACTACGGCAAGCACCATCAAGCTTATGTTAATAATCTAAATAACTTGATCCAAGGCACCGAGTTTGAGAATGCTGATCTAGAGACTATTATTAAGAAGTCGGAAGGTCCAATATTCAACAACGCCGCACAAGTGTGGAACCACACATTCTATTTCAACTCACTATCTCCTAAGGGAGGTGGAGCTCCAACAGGAGCTTTAGCGGATGCAATCAACAAGAAGTGGGGTTCATTTGACGAGTTTAAAAAGGAGTTCAACCAAGCTGCTGTAACTCTATTTGGATCAGGATGGGCTTGGCTTGTTAAGGATCAAAAAGGGGAACTTCAAATAACAAAGGAACCTAATGCTGGCAACCCTATGACTAAAGGCCTACACCCGATACTAACATTTGATGTATGGGAACATGCCTACTATCTAGATTATCAAAACAGACGCCCTGACCACTTAACTGAGCTTTGGAAGCTTATTGATTGGAATGTGGTAGGTAGCAGATACTAATTTATCAACATAACTAATAGGGGGTGTGTCACATGTGACACACCCCCTATTAGTTATGTTACAGATATGGAACAAGAGTCACATAAATACCTGTAATTATAGCTGAGGTTATTACCCCTGAAATATTTGCACCTAGTGCATCTCCTAATATTATTGAATCTGGATTATCCTTAGATACAATCTTTTGAGCAACCTTTGCGGTTGTTGGCACACAACTAACTGCTGCAATTCCGATTACTGGATTAAAGTTACCTCTCTTAATAAAGTACATGATATAACCTCCAATGATACCTCCAATACCTGAAAGCAGTAAAGCCGTTACCCCAAGAATCAACAACTTTAGTATTTTTGGATCAAGAAGTAATCTTGCATCGCAAAGCACACCTAGCAGTAGTCCCAAAATAAATGTTGACCCATACAAAAGTGGTCCACTTACAAAGTCATAGATATGTTTCATTCCAGACTCTCTAACTGCTATCCCCAGAAAGAGAGAAAAGAAAAGAGGTGAAGCCACAGGAAATAAGAAACTAAGCAGAGCACATAGTAGTACTGAAAATGCCAGCTTCACTTTTGGTTGATAACTCTTTGGCTTCTTATCCGATACCATTTTAATCGCTCTCAATCTTTTTGGTACTAATAGTTTTACTAAGTATGGGTATCCTCCATAGGTTAACCCTAGATATAAATATGCAACCACAGTGATTGGAACAAAAAGGTGTTTGGCTAGCACTAGAGATGTGAATAGTACCATAGGTCCATCTGCACCTCCAACCATAGCAATGGATGCACTTTCACTTGGTGTTAAACCAATAAAAGTGGCCAGTGGAAAAACTAAGAAAGTACCAAGCTCCGCACATAGCGCAAGGAATATACTAACAAAAGGCTTCTGAAGTAAAAACCCAACATCTAGAAGTGTTCCTATTCCCATAAAAACAAAGCAAGCAATCAATCCATTACTAAATGTCAATGTGTATATAGGTTGAAGAAAGTTTATTTGCATCGAATCCATCAACTGATTTGTATCAGATAACATAGGATCAAGAAACAGATTACCCATCTCACCATTGGGCATCAACAAAGTTCCACAATTTATTGCTACCATACCTATACCCATAGGAATCATAACCATGGGCTCTAACACTCCCTTCCAACCTAAATATACGAGTATAAAACCAAGGAGAACAAAGCAGATACGAGCTAAAGCTAAAACCCAACCACCGGCAACCAAAGTACCAAAGCCTTGGAAAAGGCTAAAGAAGTCAACACCCTCCATAACTAATTTGTAGTATTATTATTATCAGAACTCTTTTTACCTACAACCCTTCTATATCTCTTATTATGTGCTGAATTATAGTAATCAAGGAGATCAAAAGATGATACACCTGGACTTACTCCATGAAAATCCATCTCGTTAGGTGAATCAGCCCCATGACTAATTCCATTAATGTGATGCTCCATAATATCTATCTCCATCTCTTGAGCATCAAACAAACGATCAAAGATACGCTTACGTCGCCTCCTCTTAAGCTGTTTCAGCCTACGCAATTCCGACTCATGACTATTATGAAACTCAAAATAGTCAGCACCTGAGGCTGTAAGCTTTATTACAGCAGCAACAAGAAAGCCAATTACAAATGTCAATCCCATCATTTGAAGGGTAAAAAGGAGTAACTTAAACATATTGCTACATTAATTCAGATTATACACTACTTACTACGCTTTAGGGTATAATTAAGTTCATTACACAATAATATTATTCTAAACATTGCCTAGAATAATATGCTACTGTTTTAGTAAAGTGATACTTATTTTCTCCCTTACCACCCTACTCCTTTGATCATGATACTCTATTAGTATTATATAAATACCAGTTGACATAAGTCGGCCTTCGCTACTCCTCCCATCCCACTTCAATAACCCATCACCAGATAAAGAAGAGTTTAACAGTAACTGCTTCACCTCATTCCCATCCCTATCATAAATAGACACAGAGGCTTTAACATCAGAAGATTTATCAAAAGAGTATGCTAATCTAGCCTCTGCTTCTTCTGTGGTAGACTCAGGCATAATAATAGGAGACAATAACCAGAACCCCCGTTTATCACTCTCATTATCTATTTCAAGAGGAGAGTTGATCATACCTGGCGTAGCAAATCCTGCACTCGTATTAGAAGATTTCCAGTTCGACTCAATTAGACCCGATATCTCACTTGAGATCCTCTCCAATGATATACCCCTTTTATCCTTTTCAATTGTTGTGTGAATATCATCAGAGAATCTTGCTTTATCTATCACATCCCCATACCTATTTAAAAGAAGTATTGTACCTCCTTGATCAGAAAGAGCTGGTAAAGAGGTATGAAGAAGATAGTTTCCTTCATAAGATAAAGGATAACTCTGCTTTACATGATCAATATTCTTTGATAAACAAAGATATTCTCCTGGAGTTATCAATAATGGTATAGATGAGACTTTGTTAAGATACTGAAGTGAGCCATCACTCCTTAGAGTAGCAGTATATATTTCTGATAGATCAATTGATCCTTCGGATCTATTAAAAATCTCTACAAACTCTGCACTACCAGAATATGGCTTGAATAGAATCTCATTAATAATCAACTGAGATGAATCAATTGGATATTTCTTACCAAACTCTACTCTAGTTGGGTTTGGTAGTCCTAACCCATTAATACATCTTAAATTCAACAACTCCAAAGTTATATTTGGCTCAGAGGATATAGAGTCCTCTAGAGTGATAGTTATCTGATTAATTAAAGGATAAGAATATGAAATTATATCTACCACGACATCTTCTGGATAAACAACATAATTGTCCCAAGAGAGTATTTCCTCTTCATCCATAGCCTTTGAAAAGATGACTTGCAAATCAAAAGGGTATGTTATCGATGATGAAATTATTCGTGGTTCAACAAGGTCTATATTTATACCATAAACACTATTTTTATAGCCAGGAGTTCCTCCAGTATTTGAATTAGTTGCAATCCAATTCAATGCATCCCCACTAAGATTTGTAGGATCAATAACTTCAAGAGAGAACCCTCCTCTCTTCTTTATATCATCTCTATAAAATTTATCGCTATACTCTACAAATGAAATTAATCTACCACTAGGATCTTCTAAGTGCAACATCTTACCGCTATTAGCAATTACAGGAAATGATGTTACCCCAAGAATAGGTACTGAAGAATGAAATAGGGAAGCCTTTGAACTATTACATAGAACCACAAAATCACCTGGCTTAACAATGTAACTAGCAAGCTTGTATCCCTTTCCTCCATAATAGTATACCCACTCTTTAAGATCAATAGAACTCTTAGAGTTATTGTATAGTTCTACATACTCTACCTCTGGAAGAGATACTACACCTACAGGATTTGCCATAACTTCAGATATCACAATATCTCCAACTCTGTAAGTCGTAATTTCTGGGTCCGGATCTGGATCTGGGTCTGGATCTGGGTCCGGATCTGGATCTATAGATATTGACTTTACAATAAAGTCATCAAAATAGAAAGCTTTATTTCTACTTTTAGAGTAATGAAGAGATATACCAAAAAAGTTAAAATTGCCTATAGGAAGGCTTTCTACTCCTCCTGCAAGCCAAGACGTATAACTAGAGCTTGTTGACTTTTTGTATCTGGAACTCCATACACCAAGCTCATCACAAGTAACTTCAATATTTAATTCTACCGTACCTCCCATTAGTGAATTTGACGTAGAGCGTCCTAAAGTGGTAACTACTCCATCTTTTTTATGAATAAGTGTAAGTCTGCGATCACGAATCTCTACAGCATAACCATTATGTGAATCGTTTGGCATTTGAGAATCTGAGAGTAGCCAAATAGTAGCATAGGTCGTTGACGTAGGCTCAAAATCAAGCTTGACCCAAAATTGCCACGAGGCAGAAGTCATAATAGAAGAGGGTGTTGATAGTTGAGCTACATTTGTTGATAATGGGGAGGTATCATTTAGCTGTAGTGCGTTATTATCATTCACAATGAACTTATTATTATCACCTGACCAAGTTGGATTATTAAGTAATTCACCATCGGTAAAAGCCTCTACAATTTGAGAATAGATAGCAGAATATAGCATCAACAGTAATAATGTTATAAAAAATCTCATGGTATTTCTAGTATTATATTCAAAATAGTTTACTTTTGCTAGCTTAGCATTGCCTATTAATTAGGCTATTAGATGCAAATATATGAATTCACACATATAAAACACTTTTTTACAAGGAAATGAGAGTTGCAATTGTTGGCGCAAGTGGCGCAGTAGGACAGGAGTTCTTGAGCGTACTCGAGGAGAGAAATTTCCCGATTACAGAGTTATTGTTATTTGGATCTGCTCGTAGTGCAGGTTCAGTGTACAAATTCCGTGGCGAAGAGATTAAGGTTAAGCTACTTCAACACAATGATGATTTTAAGGACGTAAATATTGCATTTACCTCTGCTGGTGCTAGTACTTCAAAGGAGTTTGCTGATACTATTACCAAGCACGGAGCCATTATGATTGACAATTCAAGTGCATTTCGTATGGAAAGTGACATACCATTGGTTGTGCCTGAGGTGAATGGTGAAGATGCTAAAGATAGACCACGTAACATTATTGCAAATCCTAACTGTACAACTATACAAATGGTTGTTGCATTGAAAGCAATCGAAAACCTATCTCATATTACTAAAGTACATGTATCAACTTACCAAGCAGCTAGTGGTGCTGGAGCTGCTGCTATGGATGAGTTAGTTGAGCAGTACAAAGAGCTTAGCAACGGGCAAGAAGCTACAGTCTCTAAATTTGCCTATCAGCTTGCCTACAATGTAATTCCTCAAATTGATGTTTTCATGGATAATGATTACACAAAAGAGGAGATGAAAATGTTTTATGAAACACGTAAGATAATGCACTCTGACATCGCAGTTAGTGCGACTTGTGTTAGAGTACCTGTAATGAGAGCTCACTCTGAGGCTATATGGGTAGAGACCGAGAAGCCAATCTCTGTTTCTGAAGCTAAGGAAGCATTCTTAAATGCTCAAGGCATTGTCCTAATGGATAACCCTTCTAACAAAGAGTACCCTATGCCACTATTCCTTGCTGGTGAGAGCCCTGTATATGTAGGCCGTATACGTAAAGATCTTAGCAATGAAAAAGGATTAACGTTCTGGTGTGTAAGTGATCAAATTAAAAAGGGAGCCGCACTTAATGCTGTTCAGATTGCTGAATACTTGATTAAGGAGAATAATATATAGGATTAATCACCCTATACAAATAGATGGCGCAAGAAGGGTTAATCCCTCTTGCGCCATCTATTTGTATAGGGTATAATTGAAAAAACTATCATAGTGGTATAAAAACAGAAAAGGCTGCCTCACGGCAACCTGAACCTTTTATTAACCTTAAATCTAATACCATGAAAACTTCAACAAAGATACTACTACATTATTAATTATGCAATATCACAATATACAAAAACGCCCCAATTAACATAATTTCATCTAACAGATTAACACAGCCTTCTAGCTTTAAAGTTTTTAGTAGCATGGAAGCAATATAAACAAATAGAAATTATTACTTTTGAAACCCGAACAATTATTAGTATATGAAGATTGCAATATGTGGTGCGAGTGGCTTTATTGGATCCTATCTTTGTCACTACCTAAAAAATAGCGGTTATGAAATACTTCCATTACGAAGGAAGCACTTTAAACCCAAACAAGAAAACGAACTACTATCAATACTCGAACAAGCTGATATAGTCATAAACCTAGCAGGATCAACAATAGCACAGCGATGGACCAGATGGGCTAAAGAAGATATTATAGAGAGTCGAATTGGCACTACTAGGTTACTAGCACATGCTATTGACAGAATTTCATCAAAACCAAAAGCATATCTATCAGCTTCTGCAGTTGGCATTTACCCCAATGATTACCATATTTATAGAGAGAGAGATAACTCTAAGGGAAAAACATTTCTAGCTGAAACTTGCAAGATGTGGGAAGAGGAGGCTTCAACTATCTCTAAAGATGTTAGACTAGTAATTATGCGATTTGGACTTGTTTTTGGACCAGACGGTGGGGCTTTAAGCAAGATGATAATCCCATTTAAACTATTCATGGGTGGGATTATTGGTAACGGCTACCAACTAATGTCGTGGATACATATAGAAGATCTTGCCAACGCTATCAAACATCTAATTGAGAGTGAGTGTTCAGAGGGTGTATATAACATTTCATCTCCTGAAGTACTTAACAATAGATCCTTTACTAGAGCAATATCTAAACACCTTAAGCGTCCTAGTTGGCTAAGAATCCCCAGACCTCTACTAAGAGCTCTTTTTGGTGATATGTCGATTGTCTTCACCCAAGGACAAGGAGCTTATCCTGAGAGATTAATCAATGAGGGATTTATCTTTAAATATGACTCTATAGAGAAGGCGCTAAAAGATATTCTATAATATTACCTATTTACAGAGTTTAACAGCCAGTAAATGCAGCGTTTACAACTACTCATTCATCTATTATATTAGAAACTAATAAGTAAAGATGATAAGAGCTATGAGAAAATTAAGTATTTTATTGGCAACCCTGATTATCTCAGTATCATCACTGTTCACTGCTTGTGACAATGATGGTTACTCGCTGGATAAATTTTGGGTTAGCTTCGCTACCGTAAAAACAATTAGCGACAACAGCTAC
>JBOFEN010000049.1:0-10615 GCA_051648105.1 Bacteroidales bacterium | reverse complement strand
CGCTTAGTGCAGTGCACCCGATGAAGGTGAGGTGTGTCTGTGGTATCTGAGATATGCGATCTCTTAGAGCCGTAGCCTCAGATTGTGTGGATAGGTTTCGGATCTCGAGCATTACCAATCCATTGTAACTCACAAACCGCTCACCATTGTATTGGCTCGAGATACCGATGAGTGGAATTAGATCACGAAAGGGGTTGTTAAGCCCTTGGTTGGAGAAGGCTCGGAGTCGACGCAGGTCACGGATCTTGTGTCGTGGTACTCCGTTTTTAAGTTTGTCGATAAGTGATTCCACGGAGATGGAACCTCTGTTTTTCATTGAAGGAGAGTAAACGTTTAGTTTCATAGAATGAGATTATGGTTTATCTCTAAAGATAGTAAATCATAACCCCAAAGTCAAGTAAATGGATGATTATTTATGCTCTAAATAGCAGTATTAGTGTTGTTTACAATAATCTCACTCTCTCCTCTTTGATAAATGTAGCTCCATAGTTTGGAGTCTCAAGCTTATGCTCCTTTTCACCCCTCATCCATGCAACAATTGCCTTTGGTAGATTTACCCCAGCGGCGTGGGAGAATGGGTATCCACCCCCGAAGCGAGGATTGATATCTATGATGTGTAACTCACCGTTACACTCTATGATGTCACAATCAATGATTGCAGATGCACCAATAGATGATGCAAGTTTTGAGGATAGCTCCTCTAGTGCTTGGTGTGAGATGATAGTTGCCTTGTCTGTCTCGCCAGATCTCATCGCTAGCTTTCTTTTGATTACACTCATCTGATAGTTGCCAGTGAGATTGGAGATGATATCCACTCCATACTCTGTTCCTTTGATTGCTTGCTGAATGATGAGAGACTCATTTGACTTAGATAGGTTTGCAAAGATAGAGCGCTCTATCTGCATCTTCATTAGAGGGAATGCTAGTTCTAGCTCATCGAGTGACTCAACTCTTTCGACGAATTGAGACCCTGCTCCCCATCTTGCCTTAATGAAAAGTGGGAACGAGATCACGCCAGAGTTAAGAGCTTTCTTTGCCTCATCTAATCTACTATATGTGGTGGGCGTTTTGAAACCTAGTTCCGAAAGTACACGGCTCATCTCTAGCTTATCCATTGAGATCTCAACCGACCTTCTTGAGGGTAGAAGTAGCTCTACACCTATACTCTTGAATCTATCTACTGAATCAGCTAGTAGCTCTATCTCTAGATCGTTGAGTGGTATGAGTAGCTTTATGGCACACTCTTGAGCTATCTCGAGGAGAAACTCGACGTAGTTTGGGTCAAAAATCTTTGGGGATATGTATGATCTGTCAGCATAACTCAAGGCAGAAGCCAAAGGGCTGTTGTCAACAGCCACAATGAAGGAGTCTCCCTTCATTGCTTCAGCGAAGTATGATAGGAGATAACCGCGACGACCAGCAGATGTAAAGAGTATATTCATTGATTTAGACTTTATATGTGTGTAAAAGGTCGGTTATTGTTTGTCGCCTTCTGAGGCACTCTAACTCTCCGTTGCTATCTAATGAGTAGATGGCTGGTTGGTAGTTGATGAAGTTTGGGGTTAGAACATTGGTGTATGCACCCATACCTTCAAAGATTATGAAGTCACCAATCTCAGCTTTGGTAATCATAGAGGATGCTACAATTACATCTCGCTCCATACATGTTGAGCCAACTATTGAGGATGGGGTGGTGCTGCTGTTCTGCACTTTGGTTATGGCTCTAAAGAGAGGAGTTCGATCGAGTCCTGAGGGTTTGATGTTGTAAACAGAGCCATCAACGGTTAATTGTCTATTGCTATTGACAGACTTAACGTCAAAGATCTTAGTAATAAAACTGCTGCTATTTGCCAATACAGAAACTCCTGGTTCGACGGTAATAGTTGGTTTAATACGACTAAACCACTCCGATTTGGAGAGTGAGTTGGAGATCTGTGTGGAGTAGTGTTCAAAGCTAGGGAAACGATTTGGGTCTACCCCCTGAGGGTAAGCACCGAAGAATCCACCACCAACATCAATCCTTTTGATGGAATCAAGAGAGAAGTGTTCAGCTACTTCGAGCAGCTCTTGAGTAATAGTGCCGTAGTGGTGTGCAGCCCTATCAGCTGTTGAGAGGTGTCCATGAAGAGAGACTATTGTTAGACCAGCAGCTTTAACTCTTCTTATTGCATCAGCAATATCAGCTCTGGTGAATCCAAATCGAGAGGTGTCGCCAATCTGTACTCTTAGTCCAATAGTAGAACCACTCTTTAAAAGATTACTCTTTGCTGCAGAGGAGATCACCTCTAACTCATAGTGAGAGTCTAGATGAACTAGGGCACCATCGTTGATGGCACGGATCAGATCAGCCTCGCGTTTTATTGGTCCATTGAAAATAATCTCATTAGCATGGTATCCCACAGCCAAGGCAATCTCATACTCCATAATAGATACTACCTCCGCCATGAATCCCTCTTGACGAGCAATGGTACAGGCACGAGGTAGGTAGTTGCTCTTGAATGAATAGGCATAATCAAAGCTACATATCTCACTTGTGAGTTCTCGCCTAATTCTTCGTAGGTTCTCTCTGAAGAGAGTCTCGTCAAAGAGGTAGAAGCATTCCCCCACAGCGCTATATAGTTCGTTTATGCTATTCCAAGATACCATCCATCTATCCTTTTTAGTTATTATTACAAATTTACCAAGATTAATTGATAAAACCTATTGGAATGTTATAGAATTTAGTCGGGTGGTGGGGGATTATACTATTTGGAGGGGCTGTTGTTATGTATGTTATATAAATAGCAGTATCTTGTAAATTATTATATCTTTGTATTATCACATAATTAAAACCCATGAATGACTATAATAAACAATCGTTGACTTATGATCAGCAAATTAAGCTATTGATTAAAAGAGGTTTAATTGTCGAGGATATGGATAGGATTCTAAGACATCTAACAAATATTAGTTACTATCGTTTAAGTGCGTATATGCTTCCATATAAGATAAAAGATAATGGAGTTATTCTTGATAAATTCAAAGAAAAAACCTCTTGGAATATGATTTATGATCTTTATATATTTGACAGGAAGCTTAGATTGTTGATCTTTGATGCTATAGAACGTCTTGAAATAGCAATACGTACACAGATCATATACCAACTTAGTCAAAAATATGGTTCTCATTGGCAAGATAATCCAACTCTATTTAGCACGCCACAGAAAAAAAAATCAAAGAATGGTAATGTAATAACGATTGATATTTATACAGATATACAGCAACATATCAGAGATCAATTTAATAATAATAAGGCAGAGGTATTTATTGATCACTACAAAAACAATTATATTAAACCAGAAAACCCACCTTCTTGGATGAGTGTTGAAATTATGTATTTCAATCACCTCTCTCGTATATGTGTTAACCTTAAAAATAGGTCAGATAAGAATGGTATTTCCTCACATTTTGGATTACCTCCTGATGTTTTCTGTTCGTGGTTACACAGTATTAATTATCTGAGGAATATATGTGCACATCATTCTAGACTTTGGAATAGGGATATGAAGATTATCCCTGAAAAATTATCATTTTCTAGAACTAAGAAATGGATTAGTAATGTAGATAGTGTAAAAAGGAAGAAAGTATACTATTTTATATGTATGCTTAATTATTTATTACAAACTGCCAATCCAACTTCTAATTTCAAAAAAAGGATTATAGATTTAATTGACGAATATAATAGTGTAGCTTTTATTGGTTCGATGGGATTTCCAGCAAATTGGAAAGAAGAAGAAATTTGGAAGTAATTATTGTATTTCAAATTATATTCTTATATTTGCATCATCAATATAGACTTGAGATAATAAACATAAAGATAATAAGCCCTTCAGGCGCGTCGCAAGACAGCATACTTGAGGGGCGTTCTTCATTTTAGCAAGTAGAATTCATACTATAAGTGTAAACATAATAAAAGCGGTTAGAGTAGTTTATCTACTCTAACCGCTTTTATTATGTTTAACTCAGATGATCTAGCTCTTTTGAACTAGGACTACACCAACCACAATCATTACTACACCTAGGATTCTCCATATTGTTATTGGTTGAGGATCTTCAACCAATATCTTGAAATGATCAAGAACAAGAGATACAGTCATCTGTCCAGCTACAATCAATCCAAAAGTCAGTCCAGCCCCAAGTTGAGGGAACAGGAATACTAACATTCCTACGTAGAAAGCGCCCAGAAGACCACCCAGCCATGAGTATGCAGGAGCAGCTTTTAGTGCTTCTATACTTACTGTTTGGCGTGTCAAGAGAAGGTATAGTGTCACTGAAAGGAATCCTAAGAGGAAAGTAAATAGCGTAGCATACATTGGACTGTCTATATATTTACTTAGTCTTGCATTCACTCCAGCTTGAAAGGGGAGTGTAGCACCAGCTAGTAGTGCTAGGATTATCCATATTAATTTACCCATAGATTACTCTTAATGTTGTTTTATTTAGATACGGTCAAGAACCGTCTCTATCAATACCTTGATAGAGTCCTTGTAGTTTGCATTAGCTGTCTTAACAAGGCGGTTAGCGATAATAGCACAAACAGTCATAGCTTTGTGTCCCATCATCTTGGCAAGACCTTGAAGAGCTGAACTCTCCATCTCATAGTTTGTTACACAGCGGCCATTGAAGCTAAACTTCTCAATCTTCTCGTTGAGGTTTGGATCAGCCAGAGGAAGGCGAAGCTCACGTCCTTGGGGACCGTAGAATCCGTTTGCAGAGATAGTAACTCCACGTACCATCTCACCTTTGCCAATGCGTTCAACTAGATCAGAGTCTGAGTCTACTACATAAGGAGCAGCCCAAAGTTTAGAGTAACCTGTTTGAGCAACGAAAGCATCTTCGAACTCTTGGTCAACTACCTTCTCTCTTCCAGCATAGAAGTTTAGTACGCCATCAAAGCCTAGTGACTTCTCAGAGATCACGAAAGTACCAACAGGTACATGTGTTTGTAGTCCACCAGAGGTTCCGATACGAACCATTGTCAGCTGTTTGAACTCTGCGTTATCCTCTCTTGTAGCGAAGTTGATATTTGCTAGAGCGTCAAGCTCATTTACTACGATGTCTATGTTGTCTGTACCAATACCGTGTGATAATACAGTTAGGCGTTTGCCTTTGTAGGTACCTGTGATGGTACAGAATTCGCGGCTTTGAACTTCAAATTCAATAGAGTCGAAGAAAGAGGCAACGAGAGCCACACGTCCAGGGTCGCCCACAAGTATTATCTTATCAGAGATCTGATCAGGAGTAAGGTGAAGGTGAAAGATTGTACCATCACCATTGATAATAAGTTCCGATTCAGGATAGCGTTTCATAATCAATTCTTTTATAGTTATTGTATGACTACAGAAGGCTTCACATCTAGTGAAGCCTTCTTATATTATTGCTCTATTTTTGATTGTCCAGATTTACCAGCATTTGGTTTAGCTATAGATTCTCTCATTGAGGTGTCAGCCTCTATGTTTTTCATCTTATAGTAGTCCATAATGCCTAGGTTGCCATTGCGGAATGCTTCAGCCATTGCGCGAGGAACGTCTGCCTCAGCCTCAATAACTTTAGCTCTTGCCTCTTGAGCTTTGGCTTTCATCTCCTGCTCTAGGGCGATGGCCATTGCACGACGCTCTTCAGCTTTTGCTTGAGCTATGTTTTTGTCAGCTTGAGCTTGGTCCATCTGCAATACAGCACCAATGTTTTTACCTATGTCAATATCTGCGATGTCAATAGAGAGTATTTCGAAAGCTGTACCACTATCTAGTCCCTTGCGAAGCACGAGTTTAGATATAGAGTCAGGATTTTCAAGCACCGTCTTGTGTGATTCAGAAGAACCAATAGATGATACTATACCCTCACCAACACGAGCTAGGATAGTATCTTCTCCAGCACCCCCAACTAGTTGTCTAATGTTAGCACGAACCGTAACCCTTGCTTTTGCGATAAGCTGAATACCATCTTTTGCCACAGCTGCAACTGGAGGAGTGTCTATTACCTTTGGGTTTACAGACATCTGAACAGCTAGGAATACATCACGACCCGCTAGGTCAATTGCTGTTGCCATCTGAAAAGATAGGTCGATGTTTGCTTTAGAAGCCGATACAAGTGCATGAACCACACGTTCAACGTGTCCTCCTGCAAGGTAGTGAGCCTCAAGCTCATCTCTGGTTAATGTCTTTAATCCAGCTTTGTGAGCCTCGATCATAGCCCTAGCAATCGTTGATGGAGGCACCTTACGGAATCTCATCAGTACTAGCTGAAGTAGAGAGATGTTTACGCCTGATACTTTAGCTGAGAACCACAATGGGAACGGAACAAAGTAGAAGAGTAGGGTGATCAATATAAATATGATTACCCATAGGAAGATACTTAATTCTAACATTGGCATATTTGATTTTAAATTAATATATCGTTGTGTGTGAGCTTTAGTAACAAGACTCAACTATTACTGTATTACTGACAACTTTCACTACGCGAATAGTCTGATGCTCGTCAATAAAGCCAGTTTCAGATTTTGCCTCGAAGATAGCACCGTTAATATTCACCTTACCCATTGGGTTTAGTCGGCTTATCGTCTCACCTATCTCGCCAGGGGTTACATTTAGTATCCCTTCGGCAACTACTTGTGAGTCTATCTCCTTCTCTAAGGCTAGTTTGTTAAATACTTTAGACTTGAGTGCTATATATATGGTAGCTGCAAATATCACAACACCTATTACTAGAGCTATAATCACACCTGTAACCCCAAAGCTATAGTATGCGTAAGTGAGTCCAGCAAGAGAGCATGCGAGCCCACCAACTGCGGCAAAAGTTATACCTGGCAGGACAAACATCTCTAGTATGAACAGAAATATCGCAACTATCAATATGGCGGCTATTATGATTATGTCTATTACCATAGCTTACTCAATTATTAGTTATTTAACACACTCTCTGCACAAAGATATTTAATTATATCACATAACAGCTAAGTAGATTAAAAAAAATGGAACTATCTCCCTCTTGTATTTGCTAGTTCAAGTGAGCGTATCTGTGCCTCAGCTCTTTTGATCTCCGCAGACATCTTTGAACTTTGTGATTCAAATTGTACTATTCTAGAGTTTGTAGCACCCTTTTTTGAGCCAGTAGATGAGGCTAGCTCCTTGCGAAGTGACTCTAGTTCCTCATTTGCAGCTGTTAGTTTGCTGCTTAGTGCTTGGCTCTGTTTGAATAACTCTAGTGCTTGTCTATTTTTAAACTGATCGAAACGGCTGTATTGTATATCATTGTTTACAACAAAGAAGAAACCATCATCCTTATCTTTTGTGACAACACCCACTTGTTTTAGTCTAGCTATCTCCTTTGAGTAGTCAGAGCCACTAGCCCAACTCTCTTTTATTGATCTTATAGCAGCACGAGATCTTAGATACTCCTCATCTTCGCTATTGATAGATCTTTTTGTCTCGTTATATAAGAAGGTGTAAATAATTACAGAACCTTCAGCTTGGTAGCGATCTGAGGTGAACCACCCAAAGCCATTAAGCTCATCAATAGCCATCATATAGTCGTTATATGGCGAGTTGAAAGGGAAGCCAACATTCTCTGGTCTCAAGTAGTTCCCGCTCTCTGGGTTGTAACGTGAGACGAAGATGTCAAGTCCACCAACCGATTCGGCTCTGTCAGAGGAGAAGTAGATGGTCATTCCATCAGAGAGAAGAAAAGGGAAGTTACTATTACTAGACTCCTGGCTTATTGGTTCTTCAAGTTTTGAAATGTCACTCAGGGTATTACCACCATTAGAAGTAGCACTAAAAATGGCCTCCTCCTGCGATTCAATTCTCTTTGATAGAAGAGCTTTGTCCTTTCGTTGGTTCATGAATACAGCTCCGAAGTATGGAGCTTCATTTGTGAAGAACTCATTGAAGGGGGTCAAAGAACCACTCTCCTCAGAGAGACGGTATGACTTAAGGAATGTGTCGCGAGAGACGATGGTGCTATCAAGAATGACTACATCTTCAACGCCATTTAGCATACGAACACCCATGTCGGATCTTCGTTGCAGTGTCGCTGCATCTTCACGCTGAGCTTCGCTAAGGTTGCGGAAGGCTGAGTAAGTTGTTGCAGCTTTCTTCGCTTCCTCAAATCTATACTCTTGCATGTATAACATAGAGAGGTATCTGTAAGACTCTTGTATGTTGCGGCGTGCTCCCACTTTGAGGTACTTCTCAGAGAGAGCTCTCTCTTGAGCCTCGAAGTAGCAGACCCCGAGCCAGTGGTTTAGCGAGGCATCATTTGGTCGCTGCTTGATATGTTTCTCAAATATTGCTCTGGCATTGTCGTACTCCCCCTTGAGGAAGAGCTGCTTGCCAGCATCAAGAGATTGAGCCTCAAGTGTGACAACTGCTCCGAATGTAAGTGCTAGATGGAAAAGTGCTCTTTTTATCATCTCTGTATATCGGTTGAATTTAGAATAGTTTCTTTACCAGATCCTCACGTTTTATACGTTTAAGTGCATGCATGATCTGTTGTCTGTTTTCTCGTTGATACCAGAAGAAGTATTGGCGCTGTGCCAGTTTCTCTGGTTTGCTCTTTGCGGTGAATAGTCGCTTGAGTGTGTATGGATCGATACCAGTGTAGTAGATCTCCGTAGCTAGTGTCATTGGTGTTGGGGTGAAGTCCTGCACTTGCTCTAGTTTGAAGTTTAGTCGCTTGGTGTCTACTGCTAACTCTGCCATATCCGCCTCAGTACATCCAGGGTGGCTTGAGATGAAGTATGGAATGAGTTGTTGGTTTAGTCCAGCCTGACGATTTATTCTCTCGAAGTCACGAACAAATTGTTCGAAGAGAGAGAATGAAGGTTTTCTCATCCACTGAAGTACGTTGTCGCTAGTGTGCTCGGGTGCCACTTTTAGTCGTCCTGAGACGTGGTTGCGTATTACCTCCTCTGCATATTTACGAGCTGCGATATTGTGCTCCTCATCTTTGTTGCGGTGGAGTATCATATCATATCGAATACCGCTACCAATGAAGCTCTTCTTAATGCCTGGAATTGCGTCTACCGCCTTGTATATATCTAACAAAGGGGTGTGGTCATTGTTCAAGTTCGGGCATACGAGAGGGAATATGCAAGAAGGCTTTTTACACTTCATACATATAGACTCATCTTTACCGCGCATCTTGTACATATTAGCAGAAGGTCCACCAAGGTCACTGAGGTAACCTTTGAAATCTTCCATATGTGTGATCTGTCTTACCTCCTCAAGGATTGACTCTTTAGATCTAGAAGATATGAATTTACCTTGGTGTGCAGCGATAGTACAGAAAGCACAGCCTCCGAAACAACCACGGTGAATATTTACCGAGAACTTGATCATCTCATAAGCAGGTATCTTCTTTCCCTTGTATTTAGGGTGAGGAAGACGTGTGTATGGAAGTGCATATGTGTGGTCAATATCCTCTGTAGAGAGTGGTGGGTATGGAGGGTTTACTACGCTCCATGATCCGTTGCTCTGCTGTATTAGTCTGTCTGCATGATATCTGTTTGACTCCTCTTCAATGATTTTGAAGTTACTAGCCTGTTTAACTTTATCTTTTAGACACTCCTCGAAGCTAAAAAGGGTTTGTGTCTCAACGCCCTCTATTTCTTGTGGTTTCTCAGGAGTTTTGTAAACTGTCTGAGGAATAGAGTTCCAATCACTGTTGCCTTCTCTTGCTCTTTTTGCAAGTTCAATGATAGGTTTCTCCCCCAACCCATATATTAGAAGGTCTGCTGGAGCATCGTCCAAGATCCCTGGTCTAACTCTGTCTTCCCAATAGTCATAGTGGGTAAGACGACGCAAAGAGGCCTCTATACCTCCAAGTACAATTGGTACATCAGGATAGATCTCTTTAAGTATTTTTGAGTAGACGATAGATGGGTAGTCTGGTCTCATACCAGCTTTTCCATCTGGAGTATATGCGTCGTCTGATCTAAGTCTTTTATTTGCTGTATAGTGGTTTACCATAGAGTCCATTGCACCTGGGCATACACCAAAGAATAGGCGTGGTTTACCAAGCTTCTTGAAGTCTCTAAGGTCATCGCGCCAATTCGGTTGTGGAACAATGGCAACTCTCAGCCCTTCGGCCTCGAGTATTCGGCCAATAACGGCCGCACCAAATGAGGGGTGATCGATATATGCATCACCCGAGAAGAGGATTACATCAATCTCGTCCCATCCTCTCAAATCCACCTCTTTCTTTGTGGTAGGTAACCACAACTTTAAATCCTGTCTCATAATGTACAAAGATAGCTCTAATTTTGATTCACTCCAAAATATTATATCCACTATAATGATGCACGATTGATGCCTTTTTACAGCTGTTTATCAACGAGTATAAGAGCATTGATCATTGCTGTTTGTGTGTCATTGCTCTTACTTTACTCTGCTCTGGATTGAGCGTAATGCTTATATGCTAACTAAAATATAACTGATTTAGTTTGGTGTGAAGAGTCATATCGTATATTTTTGCTCTCTTATAACAAAAAATATATGTTTGATGGAGTTTATTAATGTTATGCTCGGTGCAGTTATTGCAGTGTTGCTACTCCTTATATTTCGTCTTTACCTTGCTT
>JBOFEN010000048.1:0-1911 GCA_051648105.1 Bacteroidales bacterium | reverse complement strand
TGGTTACTAGCAGCAATTACAATTACTGGAGCTTGCATATATGTATATAATAATGCTGATGACTTTATTGCTGGATTTAAAGAAGGCTGGAATAATAACTAAAATAATGAACAATGAGAAAGTATGATGTAATAGAGCTGTAAGCCCTCGGTAAACTCCGTCTATTATTCTTGCTTCTTCCTCCTTACCTTTGTCGCAAAAACAAAGAGTATGGTATATTGGAACTTAGCTTACTTTAAGCACCTCTACGAAGAGTACATTACATCTGGCACTAGTATTCGAGGCTTTTGTCATTCAAAAGGAATCAATGAGAATCGTTTCTATTATTGGATTCATAAGCTCAAACTCAACACTGTTCCCTCAATAAATACATCTAAGTCGTTTATACCACTGACCTCTCAAGAGGTGAGTGGTCTTACTGGTGTAGCTATAAAGGAGAAAGAGGATAGAGCCTTATCGGTAAAGCAGCAAAATATAAAGTTGCTTTATCCCAATGGTGTGGTTTTGCAGCTAGAGGCTGGTTGTGAGATAGAGATGCTTAAACAACTAATCACCCTTACTTCATAATCTTATGTTTAGCTTGAGCTCTTCGGATAGGTTTTACCTATACCCTTACCCCACTGATATGCGTAAGAGTTTCTATACACTTAGCGGGATTGTTACTAATCAAATGGGCATGGATGTGCAACAAGGCGATGCGTTTATCTTTATCAATAAACCTTGCACGGCTATGAAGATACTTCACATGGAATATGGTGGGTTGGTAATCTACCACATGAAGTTGTCTCAGGGGCAGTTTTCTCTACCCACCATAGACTTTCAAGAAGGTAAAACCATATCGCATCATACCCTATGGAGTGACCTTGTTCTCATGGTTCAAGGTATAGACGTCCAAAAAGTGAAACATCGAAAGAGATGGATTTCAGAGGGGCAGAATGATAGATTGTCCTCGAAAAAGTAATCGAAAAGAGTTGTTTGTTTATGCGGTAATCTCACCTATTTTTAGTATCTTTATGGTATTAAAAGTAAAGCCCAAAATGACCGAAAACTCTTTTGATAAAGATGAACTTATACGCCAACTAATGGCTGATCGCGATCGATTGTTTAGAGAAAACAGCCGTTTGCGTTCAACTACAACCATTGATACAGAAAAGCAGAAACAGGACTATAAGGATCAGCTAAATCAAAAAGAGGCTTTACTTCAAGAGAAGGATGTGCGTATTACTCAGTTGGAAAAACAAGTAGCTTACCTAAGTCGCCAGCTTTATGGTGGGAAAGCAGAGCGCTATATCAATCCCAATCCAGATGCACGACAGTTGGATCTTTTTGAAGGTATTGATTTGCTACCTGGGGAAGAAGAAGCTGCTATCAAAGCTGAGAAGGAGATTAGTGCAGAGAAACTGGCAAGAACTATGCGCTTGGAAAAAGCAAAAAGCAATCCTGTGCGTAAACTCCTTCCTGAAAACTTAGAGCGTAAAGTAGAGCACCTATACCCGGAGGGCTATAACACTCAGGAGTGGGAGCTACTAGATGAAGATGAGCCTCTCTATACTGAAGTGTTGATGAAAGAACCAGCTAAGTTCTATGTACTTCGTACCTATCGCCATAAAGCTATCCGTAAATCGGACCGAGTAATCCTCACAGCCCCTTGTCCAGTTAAACCTATTGCTAAGAGTTATGCTTCCTCCTCTTTACTTGCAGACCTTATGGTTGATAAGTATGTAGACCACATACCTTTCTATCGGCAACAAAAGCAATTTGAGCGATTAGGTATGAAAATACCAGAATCTACGATTCTTGGGTGGTTCCAGCAAGTAAGTGATTTACTCATGCCACTCTACTTTCGATTATGGGAGTTAATGAAGAAAGTGGATTATTTACAATGTGACGAAACCACATTACCTGTTGTGC
>JBOFEN010000047.1:0-49045 GCA_051648105.1 Bacteroidales bacterium | reverse complement strand
CTTGAACTGTTATCTCTGGAAGGAATCCGTTTGAGTGAACACAAAGACCTTTAAACTCAGGTGGAACTTCACTCTTCTCCTCTAAGTAAATCCTAAAAAGGATATTATTAAACTCATAGTTTGAGATAGTGAAATAATCTAGAACTCCTTCGGGTAGAAAACAGCTAAGTAAAGATGTGTGGTCCAAGTTATGAGGCATAAGAAATGTGTTTGTTATGATCACAAAGTTAATTTATTTCAGAAACTCCCACAAGTTTTGGACTTGATCCCCAAGTTGCCACACCTAACGTAGATTGCCTTGCAAAGAATGGTGTACGCTTCACTAACGCACACTCAACCGCAGCAACAAGCACCCCATCACGCTATTCACTGCTAACTGGTGAGTATCCATTCAGAAACCCAGACTCAAATATTGCAGATGGTGATGCATCAATGATCATAAAGCCAGGCAGAAGAACAGTTGCCACGATGATGAAAGAGGCTGGATACACAACAGCAGCAGTTGGTAAATGGCATCTAGGAATAGGTATAAAGGAAAAACAAGACTGGAATGGTATAATCACACCAGGACTTTCAGACATAGGCTTCGACTACTCATTTATTATGGCTGCCACTGGAGATAGAGTCCCTACTCTCTATATAGAGAACCAGAGATGTGTAGACGTTGATCCTAACGACCCAATAGAGGTTAGTTACAGAAAAAAATTCGATGGAGAACCCACTGGTAAAAATAATCCTGAACTGCTATTTAATCAAAAACCATCACACGGACATGATGGCACTATAGTAAATGGCATCAGTCGCATCGGATTTATGAAAGGTGGACATAGTGCTAGATGGAAAGATGAAGAGATAGCAGATAGAATAACAGATAAAGCTGTAGAGTTTATAAACAACAATGCTACCCACCCATTCTTTCTTTACTTCGGAACAAATGACATACACGTACCGAGGTTTCCTCATTCTCGTTTTGTTGGTAAAAGTGGAATGGGACCTCGAGGAGACGCTATTCTACAATTCGACTATTGCGTAGGTAGGGTTATTGAGTCTCTAGAGGAAAAAGGAATACTAGATAACACTATGATAATTATATCTAGCGATAATGGCCCTATTCTTGATGATGGATACCACGACCAAGCGAGAGAACTACTCGGCAACCACAGCCCTTCTGGTGAGCTAAGAGGCAATAAGTACAGTTGCTATGAAGCTGGAACAAGAGTTCCATTCATTGTTCATTGGGGCAAAAAAATAAAGAACGGGGTGACATCATCTGCCCTTGTGTCTCATATTGACTTTATGGGCACACTAGCAGAGATAACTGGGAGGAAATTAACTAATGAGTCTCCAGATTCTAAAGGCCAGCTAAAAGCATGGATTGGTCAAGACAAGAAAGGCCGTGATTATATAGTAGAGATGGCTGCTGACAGAACACTCTCTTTAAGAACTAAAGAGTGGAAGGTTATTGAACCTAGTATAAGTAAAGGGGTTGCTATTAACCCACGAACACTTATAGAGACTGGATATAAGACAACACCACAACTTTATAATCTAAAGAAAGACCCAAGTGAGAGAATTGATCTTGCAAGCAAGGAGACAAAGAGATGCGCTGAGATGCTATCAATTATTCTCCAAGTTAAAGAACAATAAGACTATAAATAAATATGGGATAGCAACTCATTAGTGAGTAGCTATCCCATATTTTATTGGATAAGAATTACTTTTTCTTTGTAGTTGGTGTTACAACTCCCTTAATAACAAGATTCATTGGGGTAGTTGATGCACTAGTATAAATAGAAACACTCTTATTGAATGACCCTGGACGATTCTTTGCACTATATGTGGTCTTTATCTTACTTGACTTACCAGGTGCAATAGGCTCCTTAGGCCAATCCGGTGTAGTACAACCACAAGAAGCTGCAACTCTATTTATTACTACAGGTGTTTTACCAACATTCTTAAACACAAACTCACAAGACACAGTGCCAAGATCCTCAGAGAATGTACCAAAATCATGAGTCATACTCTCAAAGACCACCTGTGAATTAGCTACCTTTTGAGGTGCTGGCTTAGCTGTTTGCACTGCTACTCTTGATGGCTCTATAGCTTGAGCAGAGCCAGCAGCAAGACCCAAAGAGATAAGGGTCATTAATAAAACTCTATTCATACCAATTTTATATTTTGATAGTTATATTACACTATTATGTAAACACCTTAACAGCGATAATGTTTTTCTAACTACTTGATTGTCTCCATAATTTTTGACTCTAGCTCCTCCATCAATTCAGGATTATCACGCAGTGTCATTTTGGCAGACTCTCTACCTTGACCGAGTTTAGTCTCACCGTAACTAAACCATGAGCCACTCTTCTTAATAATCTCCCTATCAACACCAAGATCAATAATCTCACCAGTACGAGAGATACCCTCACCAAACATAATATCAAATTCGGCTTTTCTAAACGGAGGTGCTACTTTATTCTTAATGATCTTCACACGAACCTGGTTACCAACTTGCTCATCACTATCTTTAGCATCTTTAATTGCAGATACACGACGAATATCAAGACGAACCGATGCGTAGAATTTCAATGCATTACCCCCTGTTGTTGTCTCAGGGTTTCCAAACATAACACCAATCTTCTCACGCAACTGATTGATAAAGATACATGTTGTATTTGTCTTATTAATAACTCCAGTTAGTTTTCTAAGGGCCTGAGACATCAATCGAGCTTGAAGACCAACCTTATTCTCACCCATTTCACCATCAATCTCAGCTTTTGGCGTAAGAGCAGCAACAGAGTCAATAACGATAATATCAATGGCCGAAGAGCGAATAAGCTGCTCAGCAATCTCTAGAGCCTGCTCTCCACTATCAGGCTGCGCTATCAATAGGTTATTAATATCTACCCCTAACTTCTCTGCATAGAAGCGGTCAAAAGCATGCTCTGCATCGATGAATGCAGCAATCCCACCCATCTTCTGAGCCTCTGCTATTGCATGAATAGCCAAGGTAGTTTTACCTGATGACTCAGGACCATAAATCTCAACTACTCTACCACGAGGATAACCTCCTACACCTAGAGCTAAATTAAGACCCAAAGAACCTGTAGGAATAACCTCTACAGCCTCAACCTCTGAAGCACCCATCTTCATGATACTTCCCTTACCAAAATTCTTCTCGATTTTGTCCATTGCAGACTGAAGAGCTTTTAGTCTCTCATTCTGTATTGCTGGATTCTTTTCCATATTATAATGTTTTAGATATTCAAAACTACCTTTCCACAAAGATACTAAAAAGGGCGAATCTATAACTACTGTTATACATTCGCCCTCATATTTTTATAAGCTAATAGATAGCAATAGCTATTAAAGCTCTAGATCAACGTTAACAAGTTCGTGCCATGGCAAACCATGCTTATTCAACTCAGCCATAAATGGATCTGGATTAAATTCCTCTACGTTGTATACACCAGCCTTGCGCCACTCACCTTTCAAGAACATCATTGCTCCAATCATAGCAGGGACACCAGTAGTGTAGCTAACACCCTGAGCACCTGTTTCATCATAAGCTGCTTGGTGTGAGCAGTTGTTGTATACATAATAAGTCTTCTCTTGGCCATCCTTGATACCACGAATACGACAACCAATAGATGTCTCTCCTACGTAGTTTTCTCCTAGCTCCCCTGGATTTGGAAGAACAGCTTTCAAGAACTGTATAGGCACAATCTCCATACCATTATAGATGATAGGATCGATATTAGCCATACCGATATTTTGGATCACTCGTAGGTGTGTAAGATACTCTTGACCAAAAGTCATCCAAAAACGAGCACGCTTAATTGTTGGGAAGTTTTTAACCAATGACTCTAGCTCCTCATGATAGATCACATAAGACTCCTTAGGACCAACATTTGGATAATTCAATGGCATATGTATTTCATGTGGTTCAGTTTCAACCCACTCACCATTCTCCCAATATTTACCCCTTTGAGTAACCTCTCTAATATTAATCTCTGGGTTAAAGTTAGTAGCAAAAGCTTTACCATGATCTCCTGCATTACAGTCAACAATATCAAGATAATGCATTTCATCAAAGTGGTGTTTAGCCGCATATGCAGTATATACACCAGTAACACCTGGATCAAATCCACAACCCAAGATTGCAGTCAAACCAGCCTCTTTGAAACGCTCTTGATAAGCCCACTGCCACTTATACTCAAACTTAGCCTCATCAATCGGCTCATAGTTTGCAGTATCCAAGTAGTGAACACCACAAGCCAAACAAGCATCCATAATTGTCAAATCTTGATATGGCAAAGCAACGTTAACAACCAACTCAGGCTTAAATTCATTCATAAGAGACACAAGCTCCTCTACAGAGTCTGCATCCACTTTAGCTGTCTGCATTTTAAAGTTCCACTTTGCTGCTACTTGTTCAGCAATAGCATCACACTTTGACTTTGTGCGGCTAGCTAGCATCACTTCAGTGAATACATCTGGATTTTGTGCTATTTTATGAGCAACAACGGTACCAACACCACCAGCACCAATAATCAATACTTTTCCCATTCTATTATTAATCTTGATATTTATACTCAAAACCGCTTTTAGTCTAACACCTCTATAGACACAAAAGAGTGATACTAGGAGAAGTAGCCGACTAAAATTGGCTCAAAAGTAATAAAAAATTAGATTATTCTCCCCCTAATGACAATGTAGATATTATTATATACGTGCACCTAGCTCTCTATCAACAAGAAAAAGCCCTGCACCATCCCCCACTCTCTTTAATTTTTCGACAATTGAGCATGCCGCCGACTCCTCTTCTACTTGTTCTGTTATAAACCAACCAAGAAAAATCTCAGTTGCTTTATCTCTATCCTCACGTGAAATATCAACCAACCCATTAATAGACTCAGATACTGTTAACTCATGCTCATAAGAGGTCGTAAATATCTCTAATGCAGAACCAAATTGAGTGGGTACTGGCTTTATCTCTCCTAATTCTGGCCTAGCACCCCTCTCAACCATATATCTCAAAATCTTAAATGCATGCTCAACCTCTTCACTATACTGCTTTCGCATCCATGCAGCCATCCCATCAAGCCCTTCACATGAGAAGTGAAGTGAGATAGATAAATATAGATGAGCCGACCATAGCTCTGCATTTACTTGTCTGTTCAATGCATCTGCAACTCTTTTTGATAACATAGATATTTGATGTTTGATTGATGAATAATAGGGTATATGCAACAAGATTGTCACATTTATAGAGAGAAAACGCTAGAGGTTTAATAAAAGTTCACAATAGAAGGGAATATAAAAAAAGTGAGAGGAGAAGTGAATAATAATCCACATCTCCTCTCACTAATATTATTGTAATAATCAAATATTACTTCTCAATAGAAACAAGCTCCACATCAAAAATTAGAGCTGAATTAGGCTTAATTTTATCACCAGCCTGACGCTCACCATAAGCGATATTAGAAGGAATAAACAATTTATATTTAGCACCTACAGTCATCAACTGAAGAGCCTCTGTCCATCCTGGAATAACTTGATTAACTCCAAAAACAACACCCTCTCCCTTGTCAAACTCTGTACCATCGATCAAAGTTCCACGATAGTTAACTTTCACGCGATCTGTAGCAGATGGAGTTTTACCAGCACCAGCTTTTTCAACAATATATTGAAGACCACTAGCTGTTGACTTAACACCTTCTTTAGTTGCATTTGCAGCCAAGAAAGCTTCACCAGCAGCCTTATTAGCAGAAGCCTCTTGAGCAGCTACCTTAGCCTCTTCTCTCTGCTTAGGTGATTGATATGAACGATAGTACTCCATTGCATCTTGCTGATTCATTGCCAATGTAGTATCACCCTCCAATGCACGTTTGAATGCATTCATCAAAACAGCCTTGTTAGCACTTGCTCCTTCTGTTCTTGATTTGATCTCGTAAGCTACTTGACCTGCATTTTGCAAAGCGATTACATAAGCCTGTTCTTTATCCAAACCAGCTTCAAAACCCATTAGCAAAGAGTCCTTTTTACCAGGACCACCAGGTAGTTGGTCAATATACTCTTTAAAGTTGTTACCAACGATAACCCCCAAAGCCATGCTCAATGAGTCTACATCACTTGATACTTTTGCAGATCCACCAACACCATTACAAGATGTTAGTCCTGCACCCAAAGTAGCCATCGCTACCAATGACAATGCAATATTTTTCATGCTCAAATTAACTGTTTATCAAATTATATTTTAGTGTCTGTATAATCCAATCGCTATTAGATAACCTCTAACAATTCTACTTCGAATACCAAAGTACTGAATGGAGCAATAGCTTGACCAGCACCACGCTCACCATAAGCCAATTGGTAAGGGATGAAAAGTCTCCACTTAGAACCTTCGCTCATCAACTGTAGAGCCTCAACCCATCCTGGGATAACTTGATTAACTCCGAATGTAGCTGGCTCACCGCGTTGAACTGAACTATCAAACACTTGACCATTGATTAATGTTCCCTCATAGTGACATTTTACTTGATCAGATGCAAGAGGCTTTTTACCAGCTCCTTCGTTGATAACCTCATACTGCAAACCACTAGCCAAAGTTACAACACCCTCACGTTTTGCATTCTCTGCCAAGAAAGACTCACCTGCATTCTTGATTGCATCTGCTTGACGCTGTTGAAGTTTACCGAAGTAGTCATTCAAAATCTGATTTACCTCCTCAGCTGACAACTCTGGTTGTTTTCCTTCAAAAACAGCAGTTACCGCTGCCATAAAATCCTCAATATTCAACTCCTGAATACCAGATGCTTTAAAACTACCTGCAACATTCAATCCCAAAGAATAGCTAATCTTATCCATAATTTTCTTTATAAAGGTTTTTAGTTTAGTACATAATGATACATACAAAAGTAATCAAAATAGTGAATTACCACTCTTAAATAGTCATTATTTATTAACATATACTCAATTCGTAGAGGATTGCTTCCTTTTTATTACTTTTGCATCCAATTTACTACTATTAATTGAATGTATTACTTATGAAGCTAAACGATATAGAGATAATGGCACCAGCAGGTTCTTACGAATCGCTAGCTGCCGCCATTCAAGGAGGAGCAGACTCAATATACTTTGGTATAGAGGGCCTTAATATGAGATCAAAGTCTTCAAACAATTTCACAATAGAGGACCTTCACAATATTGCTAAGATCTGTCGTGAGAATGGACTTAAGAGCTACCTGACTGTTAACACAATTATTTACAACGACGACCTTGAGTTGATGAAAAAGATCATCAATGCTGCTAAAGAGGCACAACTATCTGCAATCATTGCTAGTGATGTTGCACCAATGAGCTACGCTAGAGAGATAGGCGTCGAGGTACACCTTTCAACACAGCTTAACATAACAAATAGCGAAGCCCTAAAATTCTATGCTCACTTTGCTGACGTTGTTGTACTTGCACGTGAGCTTAATATGGATCAAGTTGCTGAAATATACAGCGATATTGAGAAATATCAAATCAAAGGCCCTAGCGGTGAACTAATCAGAATTGAGATGTTCGTACATGGAGCACTTTGCATGGCTGTATCTGGCAAATGCTACTTAAGCCTTCATGAGAAGAGTAAATCAGCAAACCGTGGCGATTGCTCACAGATGTGTCGTCGTGCATACATTGTTACAGACAAAGAGACTGGAGCTGAACTAGAGGTTGATAACGAATACATCATGTCTCCTAAGGACCTTAAAACAATAGGATTCCTTGACAAGGTTCTTCAATCAGGAGTGAGAGTTCTCAAGATTGAGGGTCGCGCTCGTGGCGCAGAGTACGTTAGAGCTACCGTTGAGTGTTATAAAGAAGCAACAAAAGCTATCATAGATGGCGAATTCACTGAAGAGAGAGTTAAAGCCTGGGATAACAAACTACGTACTGTGTTCAATCGTGGATTCTGGGATGGGTACTACCTAGGTAAAAAGCTTGGCGAGTGGAGTTCAAACTTTGGCTCTGAGGCTACAAAGAGAAAAGTATATGTTGGTAAAGGGATGAAATACTTCTCAAACATTGGAGTTGCCGAATTCCTTATCGAGACACAAAAGATTGAGGTTGGTGACGAACTACTTATTACTGGTCCTACTACTGGAGCTATCACAGTGAAGGTTGAAGACCTGAGAGTGGATTATAAGAACGTTGATTCTGCAGTTAAAGGAGATCTAGTTTCATTCTACGTTGGAGAGAAAATTCGTCCTTCAGACAAACTATTTAGACTTGTAAAAAACACTTCGCTAATGGCGTAGTAACTATATTATAATAAGAGAGAGGATGATATGCAATCATATGCATATCATCCTCTCTCTTTATAGATACCTATTCAGATGCAATTAACTCTTGTAGGTTTAATTAATTCACCTCAACTAATTCAACATCTGCTAAGCTCCCTTCTGAGTCTTTATAGAAACGGAACTCTAATCGCATAAATGAGAATCCTGCTGGAGCTACAAACTCTATAGGTGTTGCCTCTGTTAATTCTGTATTTGCAGCTAAATAACCATTATTTGAGCGTAATGGGTCAGTATCCGCGGAACCAGTAAGATATGTAAATGATGATGCTGAGTAAGATGCTTCAGATGTAAAACTACTCCAAACTCTAAATTTCTTATCAGCAGACTTATACTTCCATGTAAGTCTATAGGTCTTACCTCCTTCGACTGGGACGAATTGTGTAAAATAGGTTGTTGCAGATGGAGTAATAGAAACATAATCGCCTATAACCGCATCTGTACTCTTAGTAAATACAGCATCACTAACGTTCGTTACCCATGACGAAGGAATATTAGCATCCCATAGTTTAAAATCACCATTAACAACCATATTGCCACCTGGTATAACAGCTGACTTAACAGTCAAAGTATAAGATTGATCAACAGATACTCCATTATTTGTAGCAGTAATAACGATATCAGAAGACTCCTCAACCTCTGGAGCAGTACCAGCAATTGTAGCTGTACCATCACCATTATCAGTCAAACTAGCCCACTCTGGAAGACCTGTAGCTGTGATAGTTGTAGCACCAGAGGCATTCAATACGTTTGTCTTAACTTCATACGAATAAGCACCACCTGTAACTACTGAAGTTACTGCTGAAGAAGTAATAGATACTTTTGTTTCAGTCGATGGCTCTTCACCAAAAACAAAATTATCAATACACCATGTTGTTGATAGACTTTGACCTCCCATACCTTCGTAACGGAATCCAATAAAGACTGTCCCAGTGAATGCAGACAAATCAACTGCCCCAGGAACAAATTCGTAATTTGGTGTAGTCGAAGTAGCTAATACTGTTGGCTCAACCTTAGTTTGAACAGTCACACCATCAATACACTGTAATACGAATACCTCAAATTTAGTATCATCTTTCCAATAAGCCTGAGCAGTTTCAAAACTTACAGACTTAACTGATGCAGACGTAAGATCCAAAGCTGGTGATATAACCCAAGATTCATGAATCAAGTTAGCCGTTGCCCCATGTGCGGTAGCTTGAATATAGCCATTTTCCTCAAAGATCTTACCTTGCCATTTACGAGAGCCTTGAATAGCAATGTTTTGCCATCCTTCTTGTGCAAAATCAGTATTTACTACGACATTATTAAAATCAAATGAATACGCAGGATGTACTGTCGACTGATCACCACACACTTCGACAACTGCTTCCTCTGGAGTATAACCTTCTAGAACAAACTCAGAAGAGTTTCTAAGACCAGATTTGCCAAAGTAAGCAGTTAGATCACCAAGGATAGCCACTTTTTTATGGTATGCACGAGCCTCATTATTAACCAAGTTAAGAATGCTACGAATCTCTGTATTAGGAAGCTGAACGTGAATCAGTTTAGATGGTTCAGTTTCCTCTAAAGACTGAGCTATCAAGATATTAGAATTAGTAACAAAAGAACCTGGAGCAAATGTCCACGTGTTTTCATTATTCTCACTATCTACATTAACAGCACCTACAATGTAACCTTCAACCCATTTACCACCTTGCCCTTGAGCTGCGATAGCTTGAGAAACAGTGTATGGATTCTCTTTTGAACCATCACCATCACCAACAGGACCTTCGTTGCCAGTAGCACCACCGAAAGAGAAATCATCGATGCGGAAAGTTGTAGAGTTTGAAGCACCACCAAGAGCTTGATAGCGGAAACCGATATATACTAAATCACCTTCATTTGACAAATCAATATCGCCAGAAAGGATGAAAGTATTGTCAGCCGAAGCCTCCTCTGCAATAGTTACATCAAGTATTCTCTTCTCGCTTGCAACTTCGTTGCTTACCATAGCGTACACTTCAAGAGATGAAGTATTCTGCCAGAAAGATTTTGAAGTCTTGAATGATACAGTTTTTTGAACTGCATCTTTCACATTAAAACCAGGAGAGATCAACCAATACTCATACTCTTCAGCAGTACCGTTGTGAGCTGAAGCTTGAGCATAACCATTATCATCAAATAGTTTTCCTTGCCAGTCACGATCACCCTTTACCTTCTCAATTTTCCATCCCTCAAGAGAGATATTTCCATTATCTACAACAGAGTTGAAGTCCTGGAAGTATAGAGTTACAGGTTCGTTTGGATCCTGTACACCTGGAGGAATAATGTTATCCTCAACGTTATTACAAGCTGTGAACACTAGCAAAAAAGCTAGCAACATACCTGCAATGTTCTTTAGTCTGTTCATACTTTTTGATATTAATATTAGATAATCCGTAATATATTACTCGAAAATAAATCCTTCACCTAGATCTCTAAGAGAACGAAGAATTAGCTGCCAAGTGTTGTTATATTTACTAACAACAAGAACCATATCACCACGACCTGTAGGAAGAGTTGTTTCAGCGAAGTCTGCATATTGGCTAGTACCGATAAAGATCTTGTTACCTGCCTCATCAACTATGTACTGAGTCTTTACGTTAGTCCCTGCTACACCAAAAGTTTGATCACCACCTTTTTCGAAAGTTACACCTTTTAATCTGATCAATTTACCCAGCATAGTAGCTCCAGAAGCAGTAACCTCAGTAATTGTAACATCAGCGATAATAGCTTTGTCCTTAACTGGCAAGCCAGTAGCTTTAATTCTCTCTTTAGCAATTGGCATAGGAAGACGTCCTAGGTCTGTACGGTTAGCTGAAGCATTGAAGAAGCTAACCCCTATCTGAGGCATACCGCCATAACGACCAATATTCAAGCCATCACAACGGAAAGTTACCTTCTGACCAACTGGATATAATCCTGTTAAGCTACCTGCGTCTATAGATATTGCAATAGCACCATTCGTTGGGTTCTCCTCTTGAATCATTAAGCTCTTATAAATATTACCAGAGCGATCATCAGAGACAACTATACCTGTAATATAAACTGGAGTCTCAGAGTCAATAAGATCTGTTGCTGAAAAGTTGTCTGTTCCCTTAAGAAACTGACTCTTCAACTGCTCAATAGTATGAGTGGGAGCAGGAGGATCCTGATCATTCAAATTTGGAGTCACATAGTCTTTCGTACAACTGAAGTTAGCCGCAGCTAAAACAGCTATGAGAAACATTGGTAATTTATTTAGAAGTCTCATTGTTGTATCTTTAATTGTAGAGTTTATTATTAAAATCTGTAACCCATATTCAAGAACAGGTTGAACCCTTGAGCATAATAGTACTTGTTAGGGAACTTGTTCAAGGCTGTCTTGTCAATGTTTACTCCACTAAGCGGTAGACGACCTTGTTGGAATCCACCTGTCTTAAGCTCTGTATTGTTCAAAATGTTATTAATACTCAAGTTAATATTAAGTGATCTACGTTTTGGAAGGTAGATAAGCTTACCAACTGAAGCATCCAAAAGGAATCCATTTTTGAACTTCTCTTGTGTAGCTAATGCATCTATCACTGCTTGATCGTTTTGATATAGGTTATCAAAAGATGACTTAGTGAAGTGACTAGGTGCAAAATCGATGTAGTTGTTACCAAAGAAACTCAATGTAACATCAGCAAACCACATCTTTTCGTGGCGGTAGTCAAGCGTGATGCTACCTACAGCCTGAGGACCTGTATTTACTTTAAGATCTTTTGTCATCACTAGATCATACTCATCAGCAGAAGAACCATTCTCGTAACTCTTAACACCGATTGCATTGTTTGTATAGCGATAATCTGCATATGTACCAGCAGCTGTAATTCCAAAGTTGTTGTTAATCTTGAAATTGATAGCAGCCTCAACACCCATATACTGTTTCTCCATCTTAGTCATAACGAAGTTTACGAAAGTCATAGCCTGATCATCGTAGTATCCGTTAACCTCTGATGCATCCCAAACGTTTGTATTAAAAACAGATACACGACCCTTCACACGAGGGAATAGGAAGTTGTAGCTCAAATCAGCTGAAACGATCTTCTCACTGTTTAGGTAAGGGATGTGAGTATCCTTAATACGTGGTGAAACGTATGCGTTGTTTGCCATTGGAGCTCGCGACTCAAATATACCGCTAGCTGAAACCCAGTGACGACCATCAAATTTGTAAGAAGCACCTACTTTAAACGATGGGTCCATAAACCAGAAGCTCTTACCTTTTCCGTATGAATTCTCTGGAGCACGACCATTTTGGTAGTGTCCTTCACGCCAGAAGCTGGTATATGCAAACTTAGCTGCATAGTTAAGGTTCCACGCTCCCCAGTCCCACTGGTTTTGAGCAAAAACATCAGCTTTGATAACATTGATATCGTAGCTATAACCAAACTTATCACCCTCTTTGATCACACGACCAGGGTTACGAAGGTCATTCTCAACGATAGAAGCATCACCAGGAAAGTCACGTTCAGCAAACTGGTCAGTATCTTTCCAATATTGTCCACCCATAAGGTCGCTCATTGTCTTGTAATACATACCTTTTGAGTATTTAGCGTTGACACCAGCTGTTACCTTAAGAAAGCGGTTTACTGTTTTATTATAAGTAGAGTTAAGAGAGAACTCCATCAAGTTGCTATGACGCTCCTCGATGCTATACTTAGCGTTGCTCTTAACACCCTCTTCATTATCAGATGCATTTTGTCTAGCATTCGCTGCGTAAAGCTCATCCCAGTTTAGCTGAGTTACATTAGTATTACCAGACTGCCACATTTGTGCTAACTCATCGGCGATATCTGCATTTTGAGCAAAGCTAGGAAGGTTACGGTAGTAGTCCGGACGAGGGTCTGGTGCATTGTAGAAGTTCAATGCAGTTGAACTATATGTATTATAGTGGAATCCAAATCCTGAAACTAGACGGCTCTGTTGGTCAATCTTCCATTCGTGAGAAACGATAACTGTTGGATCATACGAGTTGACAACTCTTGAGTTGCGTTTCTCTCCTGCTTGGTAACCCCAATATGGGTTATAGTATATGCTTCCAGCAAGGTCATAAACCTCTTGAGTAGTTGCACCCTGTTGAGCTCTCTCTGTTGGTGAACCAAAAGTAGTCAAAGATAAGCTGTGACGCTCATTGAAAACCTTCTCAGCACCAAAGTAGTAACCCCATGAGTTATAGAACGTACCATCCCATGCTCCTTCATTAGCCCAACGGTAGATAAGACCACCTGTAAATGCCCAACCATTAGACATAAGACCTGTAGAGTGAGAAGCCATACCCCTAAGAGTGTATGATCTGTTTGTTGCACCTAGAGAAAAGTTTGTACCAGCAGCCATCTTACTAGCTCGGCTAATAATATTGGTAGCACCACCAATAGCACCAAAACCGTAAGAAGCAGCATCTGTGTAGTTAGCCACATCTTTCTGACGGAAAAGAGTGTTCATACCTCCAAGACCTGAGTAGTTAAATCTACCTCTAACTCCATCATTGAAGGATACACCATTAATATATGTGTCTGAATACTCTTGTGAGTACCCCCTAACACTAAAACGTGTTGGACTAAAAGTGAAGCTCGCCTTACGAAGGTAAACATCATCAGAAGCCCCCATAAGAGTAGAAACGGCCTGATTTTGACTCTCGTCTTCATCAATCTGAGTTTCCGAGAATACAAATACAGTACTCTCGTCAACATCTGGTCTATCTACACGATTTACAGTAACAGCACCTAGATCATTAAGACCCTCATTAAGTGTCACTGGGATATTTACAACAGGTATCTCCGAAGAGCTAAACGAAACTATATCTAAACCTATTGTAAGGTTGGCAATATTAAATTCGCCAAGATCGTTTGTTACTACAGAAATTCGCCTATCATTCAACAAGACAGTCACACCTGCAACTGGCTTTGAAGAGGCCGATTCAATCACTGTTCCTCGAAGCGTTGCCTTCTGTGCAAAAGCTGTAACGCTGAAGAAAGTGAGGAGAACTACCCAAATCTTTTGTCTCATAATTTATGAAGTTTTGGTGGTTAGATTAAACACTCATTTTAATTTAGTCCGCAAAAATATGAAATTTTGAACAAAGCCATATTACAAAAACGTTTTATCTACATAAAAAAAAAAAGTAAGCTCTATTTCTTTTATAAAGCGCCATTTTGAGATACCTTTGGGCCCATAAATCAAGCTTAATAATTAATCAAACAAAAGAGTTATGAAAAGAGGATTCGTTTGTCTTCTGACACTTTGGATAGCTTTCACTGCTATTGCTCAAGAAAAGAAGCTAGCTGCATACAGTATCGCATTTTACAATCTTGAGAACCTTTTTGACACAATCCCTGGACCAAATGACAAGGAATACACACCTTCTGGACCTACAAAATGGGACACATTTAAGTACACTAATAAGTTAAATAAAATGGCTTATGCTCTTGATCAACTTGCCAAAGAAAAATGCCCTATAGGCCCTGCGGTAATTGGTCTAGCTGAGATCGAAAACAAGAGTGTACTTGAGGACCTTGTAAGAACTGGTGACTTTGCAAAAAAGAATATGCAAGTTGTACACTATGATGGTCCAGACCCAAGGGGTGTTGACTGTGCTCTACTCTACAACCCTAAACTATTTCAATATGAGGGAAGTGAATCAAGAACAGTTATTGACCACGAGGAGCCAAAATTTAAAACGAGAGATCAACTTGTTGTAAGAGGTAGAATCTCTGGTGAGCTTTTCCATATTATTGTACTCCACTGGCCTTCAAGAAGGGGTGGTGAAGAGAGATCAAGACCAAAACGTGCAATGTGTGCTAGGGTTACAAAATCTATCGTTGACTCAATCCAACAAGTTGCTCCAGAAAGTCGCATTGTTGTTATGGGTGACTTCAATGACGACCCATTCAACATTCCTGTAAAAGACGTGTTAGGTGCAAAGAAGAAACAAGAACAAGTAAAAGAGAATGGACTTTATAACCCATTCTGGCAGATTCTTGATAAAGGCATTGGAACACTAGCCTACCAAGGAAAATGGAATCTATTCGACCAAATTATCATTTCTGAGAACCTATTGGGCAAAGATCGCTCTACACTTAAGTATTGGCAAGCTGAGGTATTCAACCGTGATTTCTTAAAAAATCAAGAAGGTAGTTACAAAGGATACCCTCTACGTACGCACGCTGGTGGTGTATGGCAAAATGGGTATAGTGACCACTTCCCAACTATTATATATATGCTCAAAGAGGTAAAATAAGATATTATTGTAAAGCAAACCATACAATAGGTAAAGCATTTTGCAAAGTCCAGATAGCAATCAAACTATCTGGACTTTTTTTTTTGTTATATCACTGACAAAATATGTATATATATTACCTCTGATCGTACATTATGATTATCTTTGCTCGACTTTTTAACTTTTACAGAATTATACAACTATGGTAAGCTACAAAGAATTAGGCTTGGTAAACACCAAGGAATTGTTCAAGAAAGCGTTCGAAGGTGGTTACGCAATCCCAGCGTTCAACTTTAATAACCTAGAGCAAATGCAGGCAATCGTTTCTGCTGCTGCTGAAACTAAATCTCCTGTAATCCTTCAGGTATCTAGCGGTGCTCGTAAATATGCAAACCAAACTCTTCTTCGTTACTTGGCACAAGGTGCTGTTGAGTACGCTAAAGAATTGGGTGTTGAAGTACCTATCGCTCTTCACTTGGATCACGGTGATACTTTTGAATTGTGTAAGTCATGTATCGACATGGGATTCTCTTCAGTAATGATCGATGGTTCACACCACTCATACGAAGAGAACGTTGCTTTGACAAAAAAAGTAGTTGAGTACGCTCACGCTCACGGTGTAACTGTAGAGGGTGAACTAGGTGTACTTGCTGGTGTTGAAGATGACGTTGTTGCAGAACACCACACTTACACTCGTCCTGAAGAGGTTGAAGACTTTGTTAAGCGTACAGGAGTTGACTCATTGGCTATCTCAATCGGTACTTCTCACGGAGCTAACAAATTCAAACCAGAGCAGTGTACTAAAAACGCTGAGGGCGTACTTGTTCCTCCTCCATTGCGTTTCGACATCCTAGAGGAGATCGAAAAACGTATTCCTGGTTTCCCTATCGTTCTTCACGGAGCTTCTTCTGTACCACAGGATCAAGTTGCGATGATCAACAAATATGGTGGCGCTATGAAAGATGCTATCGGTATTCCAGAGGAGCAACTACGTAAAGCTGCAGCTTCAGCTGTATGTAAAATCAACATCGACTCAGATGGTCGTTTGGCTATGACTGCTGCTATCCGCGAAGTATTCGCTAATTCACCAGCAGAGTTTGACCCACGTAAATACCTAGGTCCAGCTCGTGAGTCATTGAAAGAGCTTTACAAAAACAAAATCGTTAACGTATTGGGATCTGCAAACAGAATCTAATCACTTGATGATAAAAAGTATAGAGGTAGAAGAACACTATGTTCTTCTACCTCTATACTTTTTTGCCAACTTTCATCGACCAGATGGTGCAATCTTTTTCAAGTCGCTATCTGCATTTTGTAAAATCTAATTAGACACGCCATATTTCAAACTCACAGAGAAAAAAATCTGTTTTTTCTGTCTTAGCAAAATTGTTTTAACAAGTGAGCTCAATCTATTTTACTTAACAACCCACCCCGAGCAATTTGTTCACTGTAAACTGGACTATATTTCACAATATTACTCCCGCGATTAAGCTAAAAATGATTGTGGTGATAGAATTCTATCGCCACCTATCACCACAGCCTATCACCACACCTAAACAACTGAGACTCATAGCAGGTGGCGATGTGGCGATAGAAACTATCAAAAACTAAGACTCTGTGAGGGAATTATGCCGTTTCATTAATAGTGATTTGTTAAATCTGGCAATTAATTAATAACTTAGCTATTATATTAAATCACTACATTTAGACTAAGCCTAATTTTGCACTGAGTTAGGGGTCGAAAGTCACAGAGTTTTGGGTGCAAACTCAAAGGGTTTACCCATTAAAGTCAAAGCCTTTTTGGGTATATAATTAATAATGCTAAATGTTTAATCCATAATTGATGAAGATTATTCACGCAGATATCCTAGATCTAGCAGATTATTTACGGAACTCCTAATCTCTAAGAATATAACCCTTTTTGTAAAATCCCCACACCACCATCAAATTTCAAACTCACAGAGAAAAAAATCTGTTTTTTCTATCTACATCGAACCATATTAACACTTGATGTTTCTGTTGTTTACATATACAACAGAAACAATTGAGTAAAAGCTATTCAATAGTAGAATCTATAACTTCAACTACAATTTTAATATAAAAATCGACCATGTAGATAGGTTTCTATCTACATACTTAATAGATTGATAATCATTGAAGATGTAGATATGTAGATAGAAAACAGCAAAACTAAGACTCTGTGAGGCGATTTTGCCATTTCGTTAATAGTGATTTGTTAAATCCGTCTATTAATTAACTGAGATACTATTGAGATAGATCAATAAGAAGATTAGACCCAGCCTAAGCAACAGTTAGCCTCAGCCTAATCGTTAGTTAGACAGTGGCTAACCAAAGATTAAGCTGAGGCTAATTTTGATGGTGACAAATAGATGGTTTTGTTCAGTGAAACTTTCCAAAGTATTTTCTCAATAGGAGAAAGCACTTATTTACTGTCAGTAAACGAATTATTCGCGGATCACTCCTCCCCCTTAGAAAGAAGCACTGCACCAATACCCTTTTTACCATTAAGTATTATTGAGAATGGATTTTCAAGTCTTACATGTCGGAGCGATCCATTCTCAAAAATTGCTGGAAGTGAGTTTAGGTACTCTTCATTGAAAAACCCATCGTTCATAAATGGATTGATGGTGAAGTACCCAACTCCGAACGATGTGAGATTTTGAAAGAAATGAGTTCCCTGAGAAGGCTCAATTCGATAGTTCTCTAACCCCCGCTCTACAATTAGTCTGGCAGATGAGATATGTGCCCACTTTACAGGAATACCAAGGAAGCGATCAGATGAGCCCCAACGGCCAGGGCCTACTAATACGTAGTTTCTTCCTTGACTCTGCAACTCTTGGTTGATATTATCAATCAAGGGCACTAATTCATGATTATGCATCGATGAGAATCCTTCGCTCTTTATATAGACTACATCAAACAAATCATCAATAGTACCGTGACCTAAAGAGTTATTAGATATCAGTAGAGCATCTTTCTTATCTATACTCTCCGTGGATGTAAGCTGTTGGACTTGATCATTTGTCTGATTTGAGTCTACAATAGGCCTTATCTGAAGCCAATAGAAAATACCTTGTGGATAGTCTGGGTGATCCATATCAACAGCAAATTCTATCTCCACGGGTGTACCCATCTCCTCCTCTCCCACTTTAAGAACCTCCTGTAGCACTTCAGCAAGGGGATAAGTTTCATGTTGAAGTACATTTGCGAATGTCACGACTTTCCTTCCTCCTGGTCTTAAGCCATCATAAAGTACTTTATTCTGAAAGTCGTAGGTTGAGACAGCATTACGGAGCGTACCATCCTGCTCGGCATCTCTAATTAGCGGGTTTAGCAGATTAAAACCATCCTCCACCTCAAAGGGTCTATCAATAGGCTTCATCGAAAGAGCATAGAACCTAGTCTGTGTCTCCTTTAGAGCTATCTCGATATCGCTCAGCTGAAGTACATGCTTGGGGTGTTTGGGTGAGAACCTAAGTGAAACGCCTCCACCTACAATTGTCTTGCCTAGTCCAAAGGCGATATTAGCAATACCATCTGTAGGCTTCTCATCTTGTATAGGGTAGAAGTTTAGTGAACGAGCCACACCTGAGAGGATAGGATAGTACCTCTCTCCATAGTTTTGACCAGCAACCTCCTGAAGGATTATAGACATCTTCTCTTGATCAATAAGATTTGATGTGGCTAACATATAGGCCTTGGATTCTCTGTAGAAGACAGAGGCATATACAGACTTAATAGCAGCCGCTATAAGCCTCACACTCTCCATCTTATCATCTAGGTTAGGCACCATATAGGTACTATATACACCCGCGAATGGCTGATAGTGTGAATCTTCAAGTACACTAGAGGATCTAATAGCTATTGGCTTATTAGTTGCATTCATAAATGAGATGAAATCATCAATAAGCTTATCCGGGAGTTGAGCCTTTAGGAAGTAGTGTAGAATCTGCTGATCTGAAAGATCAGAAAGTGCAAGCCCCCAAAGATTATTAGACTCCATGAAATCATCAAAATAGTCAGAACAAAGCACCACGGTTTTGGGTATCGTAATTATTGTATCTGCATACTCTTCGAGATCTGGATGCCCCTTTATTATTGAGTCGATGAATGCAAGACCTCTTCCCTTTCCACCGAGTGAGCCTTCACCAATACGGGCAAAGTTTGAGTATTTATCATATCTATCCTTCTCAAATACTGCAACAACCCCACGATTCTTCATTCTTCTATATTGAACGATAGCATCGAAGATAGCTTGTTTGGCTGCCTCAAAGTTTGGATAGTTGTATATCCTATGCTGTCTGACGAACTCAGCCAATGGGAACATCGCTCTAGAGTACAACCATCTTGAGAAGTGGTTACGCGAAGCATGAAATACAAATGAGTCCTCAGGAAAGGATAGTATATTATTTTGAAATTCCTTAAGATTAGCAAATCTCATTATCTCTTTACCTGTACTAGGGTCTTGAAGTATAAAGTCACCAAAACCGAAAGTACTACCAATAATATCTCTTAGATCAATCGCAAGCTTCTTTGACCCTTTGTCAAGGAAGTTTGCATTTATTGCCTCAGCCAGTTCGCGGTTTTCACTCTCTGCTGATTGGATAATGATTGGCATAAAAGGATCCTCTAGCCTAACCTGTGTGCAGAAACGTATGCCTGCAATTGGGTCTGTGACACCCTCACGGCGAAACCTAACATCGGATACTATGCCAAGCATATTTTTCTTATACTTCAAGTATAACTCCATTGCCTCCTCATAGTTTCTTGCTAGAAGGATCTTCGGTCTACCCCTCATACGTAGCATCATCTCATGTTCATTGAGAGCCTCTTTTGAGAAACATTGTGACTGCTTGAGAATATAGTTATATAGTGTAGGAAGCATTGAGGAGTAGAAGCGAATGGAGTTCTCCACAAAGAGTATTACTTGAGCGCCAACAGCCTCAGCATCATACTCTGCATTCATCTTATCCTCAATCAGCTTGATTATAGCCAGTAGTAGTTCAGTATTACCTAACCAACTAAAGATGTAATCAATTGCCTCAAGATTTACATTTGCTAACCTTAGGGATATCTCCCTAGAGAATGGAGTAAGTACAACTATTGGTATCAGTGGGTGAGTAGCCTTGATCTGGGTTGCTACATTAAATACATCATAGGAATTTACACCAGGCATTGCAATAACCAAGTCATATCTATTCTCCTCTAACTCTGACATAGCCTCTTGCTCATTTGTCACAAGCGTAATACGAGGTGGGTATCGAAGGTTTAGGGATGTGTATTCAAGAAAAATCTGCTCTTCTATCCTTCCATCATCCTCCAACATAAAAGCATCGTACTTCCTAGCAAGTAAAAGTATACTAACTATTCGCTTCTGCATTAACTGAGCAAAGTAGGTATCTTTTAGATATAGTTGGTTGATTTTACGTCTATTCATATTGATTAGATTTATAGTTATTCTTATCTATTAAACCAGAAGGCTGGAGTAAAGAGTATTAATACAGTGAAAAGCTCTAGTCGACCAACAAGCATGACTGCAGAGAGGGTCCATTTGGATATTGAGCTCATAAAATCATAGTTGCCAGCTGGACCTGAACGCCCTAAACCTGGGCCTACTCCACTTATGCAAGAAACAACAGAACCTATTGCTTCATCAAAGGTACAACCCTCGTATGTTAGTACTACTGATCCGATTGAAACCACACATAGGTACACAAATATAAACGCTAATGTTTTGACAACGTATGGATTAGGCACAACCTGATGGTTCAACTTGACGGGAACTAGAGCACTAGGGTGGAGCTGTTTTCGAAACTCATTGAACATATTTTTGATCATAACAACTATTCGTATGGTCTTAACTCCCCCAGAGGTAGAACCTGCACTACCACCAACTATCATCAAGAGAGTAAAAATAAATCCGAAGTATGAACCCCATGCTACGTAATCACCTGTTGCATATCCACAGGTCGTCATTAATGTAACAACTTGAAAAAGTGCATACCTGAAAGCCTCTTCAAAATTAGTATATATACCTTTATGGATAAGGCCATACATAGTCAATATTGTAGCTACAACGGCAAAACCAAAGTACCACTTAAACTCATCATTAAAGATAGCCTTTTTGACCTTGCCAAATAGAATAAGAAATAGAAGTGAGAAGTTTATACCTGCAATAAAGCAAAATATCGTTAGAATATACTCTGTATATGGTGAATTGAAAGCGGCAATACTAGACTGCTTTGTAGAATAGCCTCCTGTTCCCATAGCAGTGAAGCTATGACAAATGGCTTCGAAAAGATTCATCGGACCTAGAAGTAGAAGCAAGACTTGGATTATTGTCAATGCTAAATACATAAACCACAACCTACGAGCTGTATCTGTGACTTGTGGAGTCATCTTATCTTTAGTCAGACCTGGTGATTCTGTATTATAAAGTACACATCCCCCTGTTAGATTCAATAGAGGTATCAAAGCAATGGTAAAGACAACCATACCCATTCCTCCCATCCATTGGGTTATACTGCGCCAAAATAGAATACCATGAGGGAGCTCCTCTATGTTATTAAGTATACTTGCACCAGTGCCTGTAAAGCCAGAGATAGTCTCAAAGAAGGCGTTTGTAAAGCTGGGGATACTTCCGCTCAAGACAAAAGGTATTGTTCCAACTAAAGAGTATAGAATCCAAGTTAGAGTAACAATAAGAAACCCCTCACGTTTTCCTATATCTTGGCTATATCCTCTGCCCGCAAAGATTAGTATAGAGCCCAAAACGATAGAAACACCTACAGAGAATAGAAATGAGTGGAGATCCTCCTCTTTATAGAGGAATGACACAAGGGTTGATAATGATAGGAAGCCTGCCTCTACAAGTAGAAGCAGGCCTAATACGTATGATGTTAATTTTAGATTTATCTCTTTCATAGTAAAGATCAGTTTGAGACGGGGTACTAGTTAAAGTATTTGTCTAGTTTCTTAATAGCAGTACCCAAAAAGAATACAATAACAATATCCCCAGGAAGAATCTGAGTATCTCCCGTTACTATCATTCCTTGCCCATTACGAACTAATCCCCCAAGAGTGATCTCTTTAGGAAGATTTAGATTACGTACAACTGATTTTGTGACTTTGGATTTCTCACCAGCTATCATCTCAACGATCTCAGCATCTGCATAAGTTAGACACCTGACATTTAAAGCCTTTGTACGTAATAACATATGATATATCTGACTAGCAGCAATCAATTTTTTGTTTATTATAGTACCAATATCTAATCCCTCTGCCATAGATATATAGTCGAGGTTCTCGACCTCTGCCATAGTTTTAGATACCCCAAAACGTTTTGCTGTCAAGCAGGCTAGGATATTCTCCTCTGAACTTTCTGTGAGTGCAATAAAAGCATCTATATTTTTTATGCCTTCCTCTCGTAATAATTCAGTATTTCTAGCATCTCCTTGTATTATCATTGCACGATGCACCTTCTCAACAAGTTTCTGTGCCTTCTCTGGTACAGACTCTATTATTTTAATATCTAGTCTATCAGGAGCCTTTTCTGTTGTTAGTACTGTAATCTTGCCACTACCAACGACCATAATCTTACGAATATCTACCTCAGTCTTTCCACACAAATGGCGTACATCCTCAACTACACTTGGACATAAAGTGAAATATACTATGTCCCCAGCCTTTATCATATCATTACCACGCGGCATTATAGTCTCTTGATTCCTATTAATTGCAACAACATGGAAGTTGGCCTTATCTATATTTAGATCAGCTAGAGGCTTATCTATAATTGGGGCGTTTGATCTAACTTTGATACCCAAAAGCAGGAATGCTCCTTTTGATAGTTCTAGCCATTGACGAGCCCATGGATGTTTTAGAGAAGCTAAAATCTCTTCTGTTGCAAGCATCTCAGGATAGATCAACTCATGCACACCAATATTAGCAAATATCTCACGATGATTTGGATCAAGATACTCCTGGTTCTCAATACGAGCTACAGTCTTCTTTGCTCCTAGAACTGAGGCAAGAATACATGCTGTAAAGTTAAAACTTTCGTGAGGAGTAACTGCAATAAATAGGTCACATCCCCTCACCCCTGCCTCTTTTAGAGTATCAATTCTTGTGGGGTTACCAACATGCGTCATAATATTATACTTCGCATTAATAGAGCTAAGCTTCTTCTCATCCAGGTCAATAAGAATAATATCTTGATCTTCTCGAGATAGTAATTTTGCTAAGTGGGTACCAACCTCACCAGCACCAGCAATGATAATCTTCATTGTCTTCTCTTTATGTTTTTATTAATCGGCAGCAAATATAATCTAAGTGATCAAAATTAAAACGACAAGATTAGATAAATGTTCATCGTTTCATAGCGCGATCCATATCTCTACGATCATCCTTCTCTCGAAGAGAATCTCGCTTATCATACTCTTTCTTACCTTTTGCAGTATAGATTACAAGTTTGGCCAGACCTTTTTCATTAATAAATAGCTTTGTCGGCACTATTGTGTAACCTGTCTCTTTAGTCAATCGTCTTAGCTTATCCAGCTCTTTCTTATTTAAAAGTAGTTTTCTATCTCTTCTTGCAACGTGGTTATTATATGAGCCATAGAAATACTCAGCTATATGCATACCCTTTACCCAGAGTTCATCGTTCTCGAATATGCAATATGTATCAACCAAGCTAGCTTTACCAAGACGAATTGATTTTATCTCAGTTCCTGTAAGAACTATTCCCGCAACGAACTGCTCAGTAAGAGAGTAGTCGTGCGAGGCTCTTTTGTTCTTTATATTTATAGAGTTATTCTTATGCATATCAGCTTATTATTATATCTAGAAATTTATCAAATATAAAAGATAGCCCTAAGACTCCACCAACAGTAATAACATAGTACTTGAGTTGACTATCTTTTGGAATATTAAAATAGTGAATTAGAGCAAGAGGCATAAGCCAGAAAGGCGCATAAAGCTTCAATACTGAAACTATTGAAGGAAAATTCAACTCAAGAAGAATAGAAATAATCAACTTCAACAATAATGAATAGCCAACAAACTTTCGTATGAAATGAATGTGATACTCTTTATTCTCCAATCTCATAAACAGCTCCTTAATAAGTAAGGAACTAAAGAAAAAAGTCAAAAGAACAGAAGTCACCTGTGCAAGCATATGTCGCATAGACTCCTCTATTGAGAAACGACCTATATCAACCCAATTCCCAATAAAAGCAGCAAGAGCATAAAACGCAACTAGGGGATAGAATAGATTTGAGAGAAAACTCTCATAAGGTTCATCCTTTATTCTAGTCCATGCGCTTATTGGTGTAACTAGAAACTCTTTGATTATGCTAAATAAGCTTCTTACCATACCGAATCTACTATTTAAGAATATTAGTGACCTACTTCTAAGGTTACTTGCAAAATCACTTGAATAAAATCTGACTGTAGCATCTGATACCACGGAGATAAAAGTCATACAGTATTGAACCACGGTAGTGAACGCCTTGTTCACTTTTAGAGGTCCGTAATTTGAGGTTTTCATACCTTATATCTCTATATTTATTTTTTGTTGTATAAAAGTCATACATCGCTCTCACTACTGAGATAGCATTAGGTATTTGGAGAGATATAGCCATCTTCATTGCTGCTACGATATCTAAAAAGAACCTTAAAGCTAACACCTTTGAGCAAACCTCGTTCGGGAGGTTTTTATATAGCATCAGAAGATTATTCCTAAAATTCAAATATGTTTTTCTAGGACTCTCCTTCTCTAGGGTTGCCGCTCCAAGATGGTATACAACACTTGACGGAATCACCTTTATATTATATCCTCTTGAGTTTAATCTCCAACATAAATCTATCTCTTCCATATGTGCAAAGAATGTTGCATCAAGTCCCCCTAACTCGAGATATAGTGATCTTCTTGTCAGAAGTGCTGCTCCTGTTGCCCAAAATATTGATATTGGCTCTTCATACTGCCCAAGATCCTCCTCAATAATATGAAATAGTCTCCCTCTACAAAATGGATAGCCTAGACTATCAATAAACCCACCACACGCTCCAGCATGTTCAAAGTATTTGGGATTTCGAAGAGATCGTATCTTTGGTTGACAAGCACCAGCATCAGGTGAGTTATCCATAAAGTCAACCAATGGCTGTAGCCAATTACTTGTCACCTCAACATCTGAGTTTAACAAAAGAACATACTCCTCCGAGACAGCCTCAACAGCAAGATTATAGCCTTGTGCAAATCCCCAATTCTTTTCAAACTGAATAATATTTATCTCGGGGTAGGTAGTAGTTAAGAACTCTACCGAGTCATCATCAGACCCATTATCAGCAACATATAGCGATGCTAATGTTTTATCTGTATTAGATATTAATGAGGGTATATAGCTCTCGAGGAGTTTCCTACCATTCCAGTTTAAAATAATTACTGCTACTTTTTTCATTCTCTTGAGTGCTTCCAGCGTTTATGAGACCAAAGCCAAGAGGCTGGATCATTAAAAATAGTTTCCTCCATTTTGCGAGCATATCTCTCCGTTATCTCAAACTCCCTCTCTTGTTTGGGATTCTCTGAAATAAGGGAGAACTCAGCACTATAATAACCTCGACTAATCTTCTTAACATCAAGATAAAGAACCACAAAATCTCCCTTCTTGGCTATTGCCTCAGGTCCAGTTAAGATTGAGCTATCTTGATTTAGGAATGTAGTCCAATAGTGTTGATTATTCTTAGAAGGGGCTTGGTCTGCCATGAATCCAATGATAAACTGTTTATTAGCTGACCTTAGTTTAACTATCTCTCTTAGAGTCTCATTTTTAGCAATGCATTTTGCTCCCCATTTTTGTCTTATCCTCAAATAATAGTTATTGAAAAACTGATTTCTTAGTGGGCGATATATTTGACCAGCAACCACACTTTCACCATCAAACTCTAGTGCAAGTGAAGTGATCCACTCCCAGTTACCAGCATGACCTAAACAAAGAATAATTGAGCGCCCTTGAGATAAATACTTCTCTGGCAGTTCTCTATTTAGAAATCTCATTCTCTTTTTTATCTCTTCCTCCGAGATAGAGTCAATAACAATAGTCTCGAAGAAACTATCACAGAGATTATGATAAAACACCTTTTCTATAAGTTTTACCTCCTGTTTGACAAGGGAAGGAAATGATTTCAATAAGTTTGTTCTAACAACCTTACGCCTATATTTTACGACGTAGTATACCAGAATATAAAGAATATCTGATAAAATATAAAGGACTCTCAGTGGGAGCACTGAAAGTCCTTTCATAAGTAAGTTTAGTATCTTATAAAAAAATGGGGCCATCGTATAAGCTCTTCGTATTTGCACAAAGATAACTTGTAGTTGGCATTTTTTGCATCTCAAAGAGGAAAAATTAGCTTATTTACTCTCACAATTGACCAAAAGAGCACTTTTGTCTCTATTGAATTCACACAAAGAGAGCTCAATAGTATTATTAATCCACGATTCATTATATGGAGCCTCAACTTTTATGTAGTTATCAGTAAATCCAAACATTGAATCTCCAGGCTTTGCATGTTCGAAAAGTATACGGTGTGATTCCCCGACATGAGATAGATAAAAGCTCTTGAATTTATCTTCTGAAAGATCTAAAAGTAGCTTGCTTCTCCTCTGCTTCTCCTCTGCCGTAACGACATGATCTATCTTCAATGCTTGAGTTCCAGCACGCTCAGAGTATGAGAAAACATGTAATTGAGTAATATCCAAATCTGAGATAAAATTATATGCTTGTTCAAAAAGCTCAGGTGTCTCACCTCTTGTTCCAACAATAACATCCACGCCTATGAATGCATGCGGTATTATCTCTCGTATTTTAGCTATTTTCCTTGCAAAAAGAGCCGTATCATACTTACGCTTCATCAACCTTAACACCTCATCAGACCCTGACTGAAGTGGTATATGAAAGTGTGGAGCAAATCTTTTAGATGTAGCAACATACTCTATTATCTCATCAGTTAATAAGTTTGGTTCAATTGATGAAATTCTGTAACGTTCAATTCCCTCTACGTTATCTAAAGCTTTAACAAGATCAAAGAATGTATCTCCAGTAGAACGGCCAAAGTCACCAATATTAACCCCTGTAAGTACGATCTCCTTACCTCCCTCTGCTGCAACTTGTTCTGCCTGCTTTACAAGATCCTCTATTGATCCATTACGACTACGACCTCTAGCCATAGGAATAGTACAATAAGAACAGTAGTAGTCACACCCGTCTTGTACCTTTAAGAAGTATCTAGTACGGTCACCTTGAGAGCACGAAGGAACAAAGCGTGTAATATCCTTAAGCTTTGTTGTAAGCATCTCCCCCTTACCTCGTTTTTCTAATGAGTCTATATAGTTAAGTATATCCAGTTTTTGATCTGAACCTAAAACTAAATCAACATTAGGTATTTGTGCAATCTCCTCTGGCTTCAATTGAGCATAACAACCAGTTACAACAACAAATGCCTCTGGATGCTGTTTAGATATACGTCGTATCGTTTGTCTACACTTTTTATCTGCTAAATCTGTTACTGAGCATGTATTTACAATACAGATATCAGCCTTTTCTCCTGATCTCACCTTTCTTACACCTTGGTCATTCAATTGTTTACCAATAGTAGAGGTCTCCGCAAAGTTCAGCTTACATCCAAGTGTGTAGTAAGCTGCTTTCTTATTATCAAATATTGAGTTGTCAATCATTTTACTATTATCTAAATTCGGGACAAAGATACTAAAGAAAAAAATGGCATATAACTCTCTTTTATTACTCGTAATGTTAAATATTACCCAATTACAAAAAAAAACAAACTACTTATATTAATATTTTTACTTAAAAGTTTTACATTGCTGTCGGAAACTAAAAGTTTGCAAAACTGTCACCTAATTAATTAACCAGACCGCAATATTTATGTATATGACTGGAACATACGATACAATACTACAATTGCCACTCTTTCAAGGACTATCACGCGTAGATCTTACCAATACTATTGAACGTTTCAGCTTTCACTTCCAAAAGTATAAAGATGGTGAGAGAATAGTGACAGGTGGCTCACCTAGCACTCATGTTATTTTTATTATGAATGGAGAGATACGCTCTGAGCTTCATAATGATAAGAAGACTCTACGAATTACCGAGATAGGAGAGGCCCCATGCATGATTACTCCATTAAATATGTATGGTCATATACAAACTCATTTATGTGATGTTTTTGCAGTAGGTAATGTTGGTATTATGAAAATAGAGAAGCAATCTTTCTTCTCTATGATACAAACTAACGAAATTTTCTACTATAACATACTTAACTACCTATCTGGACGTAACCAGATTTCAACAAAATCTTTACTTAACATTTTTGGAACAAATGCAAGAAAGAGATTTGCTCTTTGGTTACTTCCTCTAACAAATAGTTATGCAACAAAGATTATTTTAAACTGTAGAAGAACTAATCTAGCCTCAATTTTGGGACTATCAAGGCCAACTCTACAGACTATGCTTGAAGGTATGGTTGAGGAGGATATCATTTCTATTGAAGATAGGAAGATACATATAAATGATAGAACAAAACTGTATGATATACTAAACTCAATTGAGTTAGACAACTAAAAATATAGAGCGGCTGGTTAATAATGTATTAACCAGCCGCTCTATATTATAGCGATAGAAAACAATAAGTTATAGATTAATCTTCGTAACGAATAAAGTTATAGTCATTATCAAAAACAATGTCTATATCATTTGATAACTCAACATCAAATCTACGTCCTTTATCCATATTTACAACTTTTGCACCTGGGTGATTTGTCCCAACAAACTGTAGAACTTTCTCAGGAATCAAGACTGAATCTATTCCATCTGGTACACTTATCTCATCCCAGCTACCTTTTTTATTGAAACTGATCTCTGCACCATGAGTCAACTTAACCTCATATTCTGAATCCTTTCTACCTTTATCATACTCTACAGTAAGAACTCTATCCTCACCAAAATATTTAGCAACAAATTCTCTTGCAACTGAAGGCAGTTCGCCAAAAGAGATCATTACATCATCCTTGTCACAAGCTGAAATAGAGAAAACAAAAGCAATAGATGCTAGAAGTGTGATAATTTTTTTCATATTCTATAGTTTTATTATTTAGTGATATTGTTATTTACACGACAAAGATCGGTGTCGATTCTGAAATAATTCTGAAATCAAACACCAAAATTCAAACTAAATGAATGCATCCCGTTTACATAGTTATAACTGATATCAATCCCATAATATTTACATATAGACTCAACAATTGCTAAACCTAGTCCAGAGGAACTACTCTTCTTATATTTATGATAAAAGCGTTCAAAAATTCTAGTATCATCCAATTTAACAAACTCTCCACTATTTGATATTGTTAAAACTCTACCAATCATTTGAATGCGAATAACACCACCACTATTATTATGAAGATATGCATTTTTTATCAAGTTAGCTATCAATATTGATGCAAGAGCACTACTCATCCTATATCTGATTTCAGAGTTATTATCAATGCTCACTTTAATGTTTTGATAAGAGTAAGCTTCTGCAAAATCATCTATTAGTGAGGATACAACACTATTAATAATAACATCGTCCAGATCTTGATATTGATGATTATCGATTTTACTCAAAAGCAGCAAAGATCTATTCATTCTAGAAATACCTTGAAGAGAGTTTATTACCTTTGCTATCTCCTCCGCACTATTTTCATCAAGCGATTCCTCCTGAAGCAGCATCTCTAACCTATTTGTACATATTGCTATTGGAGTTTGAATCTCATGAGAAGCATTCCCTATAAAACTCTTTTGACTTTTAAAAAGCTCCTCTGATCTAGTAGCATTTCTTATTACTGCCTCATTTAGTTTTCTAAATTCATATATATCTGTCTCATTAATGAGTTCTTCATTAGTCCCCCCTACTCTATATTTATCCAACCATTTCAATAAAACATAAAGGGGTTTCAGGTTATACTTAAATAATAGAACATTTGATACAATTAGAACTAGTATCAAAATGGAGTATAAGAGCAAGATCCAATTTAATATAGCCTCTTGTAGGTCCTCTTTCTCAATTGTCGGAACAGCAACTGTTATCTCCCAAATTTGCCTTTTATCATCAACAAAACAGCTCTTTAATATCCTTGCAGGCTCAGTCTCTCCCTTTTCGACTAAATACACCATAGAATCTAAATACCTGCTAGACTTATTAAACGACTCAGGGTTGCAATTATCAACTTTCCGTATTGAATATGAGTTATTCGTTCCATTATCCTTATGAGGTATGGGTTCTCCTGCTAGAAATCGACTCTCAATTCTTTCCGCATAGATATCAAGTGTATCATCAACCTCATCATTCACTTCATTTATCATTGCTAAATAAAAAAGATATGCCCAAAGTGTCATTATCAGCATCAAAAGCACTGATATTCTAATTGTAATATGCGTCAATAACTTCATCTCAACAATATTATATTACTACCCTTTATTCGTCAACTTATATCCAAAACCATAAACAGCCTTGATCAGAAGATTTGAATTTGAGTCATTTAACTTCTTTCTTAGATTCTTTATCTGAGCATATATAAAATCAAAATTATCTACTTGATCTATATGATCCCCCCAAACAGCCTCGGCTAACATCTCCTTGTTAATAACCATCTCTGGTCTATTTAGAAGGTAATGAAGTATATCATATTCCTTTCTATTAAGCTCAACTGACGAACCAGATATCATTACTTCAAAACTACTAGGATCGACAGAAACATTACCGTATACTATGCACTCTCTTCCCTTTTGTTGATTCCGTCTAATAAGGCTCTTAATTCTGGCATGAAGTTCAGCCAAATGAAATGGCTTCGATAGATAATCGTCAGCACCAAGGTCTAATCCTTCAACTTTATCTTCAATAGAGTCCTTTGCAGAGATAATAATAATATTTTCCTTATTACCTCCCCTTTTAATCTCACTCAAAAACGATAATCCATTTCCGTCAGGCAACATAATATCTAATAATATGCAGTCATAAGTGTAACAACCTACCTTTGTTATAGCATCCTTTATATTCCCAACGGCCTCAACAATATATCTCTCCCTCTCCAAAAAACTAACAAGAATTTCTCTCAACTCTTTCTCATCTTCTATAATAAGTATCTTCATAATAGTAAATAGCTATAGTATTGTTTATAAAACTCAAAGTTATAGCAAACGATATACAATCTATTCTCTGAAATAAAATAGTTCCCCTAAAAATAAAAATAGTACCAACCCTATATAAAGTTGGTACTATTAATCTCTATAATGAAGAGTAATTTCTACAATCTAAGTTTTTTAAACTCTTCCTTCATCCTATTGATATCAGTAATAAAATCCTCAAGATCATTTTCATGTTCTAGCTCATCAGCTAAAATCTGAGTAGCTATTTGATGAGTTGTATGATCTCTCCCATTTGTAAAATCTGCTATCTCCTTATATCTTTGGATAGCACATCTTTCTCCTTCTACATTCTGTTGTAATACCACCTCTACATAAGGATCGCTAGGAGCTTCATATTTGCATCTAGCATTTGTAAACCAGTCCTTTGGATCTAGAAGAGGAGTTCCACCAAGCTGAATAATACGTGCTACTAGCAAGTTAGCATGTCCCAACTCCTCTGTTGCATGAAGCCTTAACTCTGGCATAATCTCTCCTCTCATTGGTCCTTCGATAACCTCAGCACCAATCCAATATTGATAGTAAGCAAGCCACTCCTCAGCTAATGCCTCATTAAGCATACGAATAAGCACTTTTACATCAAGATCCATTATCTCTAAAGCCTTTTTTCCCATAAGTTCAATTCTAAATTAGTGTTGTTTTATTGAATAACTATCAATATAACATCACTAATTAAGGATTGTTCAAAGAGTTAAAAAAATAAACTTTATCTACCCATATTACTTCAGCTTTACAGAGAATAGATCGTAACTAATATTTAGTGAGCCTCGCATATGGCGCATTTCATAACCAAGGGGGTTCTGTCCTTTCTGGAATATATCAATAGACCCCATACTAACTCTTAGCCCTAAAGTAAAGTCTCGTAATATTCGTCTTTCATACCCTATAAGAACCCCAATATCCCAATTGCTCATCACCTCATTAAATGATTGAACTAATGGTTCATTAAGTGGATTAATCTGATCAGTCGTAGGGTTATCCTTCACATCAGACAAATACCCTTTTTTTGCTGTATTATCAAATGATGCACTGAAGGTATGAGCATAATATATTCCTGCAATAATATTATCTCTTCCGCTATTCCATGACCAAGTAACATACAGCGGAATCTCCAAAAGAGTAAAAGACATATCCATATCAGCTACTCCTGTAAAGTAAACTACCTGCCTATCTCCAGAGGTTTGATCAATAAGTAAAGTGTACTGATCCTTCACTTTTGAGTCAGCCTTGAAGCCTACTTGCTTATAAGTAGCCTCGGTAGATAGCCTCCAAGATGGATTTATATCATATGATATTCTTAGACCTACGGAAGGGACTATCTTTGGAGCAACCTCTTTACCAACCTTATCAATAGTTCCTAATGTTGTAGGTATTGCTCCACCTATATCTACGCCAACAACAGGAGAGAATCTAAAGTTTCCCCTAAACCATCTCTTCCCTTGATCTTGTTGACCTATATCTTGAGAATATATGTCTGTTGTCAACCCAGAAATCAATAACAACACTATATATAATACCTTATTGCTAGTTATCATATCTATATATATTAATGAGTATCATTAACGACGACGCTTTGAGACTATATTTGATCCCGATGGTGTTTCTGGATAGATCAATTTAAGATTATCCATAAGCAGCCTACTTCCATTAGCACCAATAAATTTATCACCACGTGCACTAGATGCTGCCGATATAGATATGTGTGTTGGCTCAGAAATAGTGTTATTGTATTTCACATCAATCCGAGCAGTTATCCATTCATCTGTACTCGTAAAGATAAGATCTCCACGACCTAAAACCTCAACTTCAGAGGTAGGCACTAAATGATACTCCATCTCAACATTTGGATCACCTTTATATCTTAGAATCTCTATTATTACTGAAGCTGAGTCAACCCTTCCTGGCAAAACAGTAAACTTACCGTCAGCCGACTGTTCTACAACGTCTCCACTCTTATAGTTGAGGTCAACCAGTAACCTATTTGGACGAGTTGTAAATGGTGTTCCAAACCATGTCATCAATTCTGGGGTAGAAGCTTGAGCAATATTAAACTTAAACTGTCCCAAGAAAGCTGAACCAGAAGCAATCTCCTTAGCAAATATATTATCTACTTTACTAGTGCTCATCTGAATAGATGATCCACCCTCTGTGGCATCAAGTGATCTACGAGTACCAGTTACAAACGTATTATTAGCAGAGATCCAAGAGTTTGATCCGGGAACAAGTTTAGTGTCATTCTCCCATCTCTCAAACCCTGAATTGTCAATCTGAGGGGTATAGATTAGTTTTATTTGCCACTCAGTTGTATTTGTACCATCCTCTGATGTAACTTTTACTTTATTAGTAGAGTTAATTGATGCAAAGTAAAGAGGAAAGCGATTAGGTATATCAGTAAATGCTCCTTGAGAAACCTCATAATCTGGCTTTATTACCAACGGGAAATTACCTAATCCAGATGCAATTTGAAAGATAAACTCTCGATTCTCTGTATCTATAAAATACTCATCAGCAACTTGAACGTTAGTAGGCTCCTCTGAGAATGTTATTGCTGAGAGGTTCGCTTCATTATTTAACACACCACTAGTCTTGAGGAGAATCTTCCAAGGAACAACATCTCCATTCTCAGCAACAACATTCAGGTCTACTACATCCTTAGAGGTTTCAAAGGAAACGTATCCACTACCATCAAACTTATCACTCTCTTTAACTGGTTTAATCACGCTAAAGGGAGATGTTGAGATTACAGATCTTATAGACAAAGGAAAATCCCAAGCACCCTCTTCAACAGTAAGTGTAACCTCTCTACGGATATGATCAATTATTGGATATGCACCTAGTCTAATCTTATTTGTTTTAGATTCATATTGTATCATTTGCATTGATACAATATCAGCTCTATCACTTTTGAAGGCATTTCTACTTTTGGTAAGTATTGTCCAAGGGACCTCTTCTCCGCTTTCAGCTTGTACTGTAATAATCTGAGTTGCATCAGAAGAGCTGAAAGATAACTGTTCTGGTTTAGCTATTAGTTTAGCTGTTGAGTTTACAACTAGTGAGGTGATATCGACCTTAAGAGTTGATGTAAATAGAGCACTTGTAACAAGCACAACCTTTTTATCATTTGGGTAAACCGTAAAACCATCTATAGATACCCCAAGAGGGAAAGTGCCACTTTTGACCCCAGTGATTGATAAAATATTTGCCTGTGTGTCGATATATTTCTCAACTTGAGCTCTCCATGTCCTTTTTGTGGCATTTATCCTGTCAATGATATACACAACTTGTTCAGCGGCATCTTCAGTAAAAGTATGCCTTTGATCCAAAGGAAGGGCTAACACCTCTGAGTTCGTCGCAACAGTAAAACTATTAAAATCTAATGTTACAGGAAAAACTTCACCATTTGACAATGTATCCTTTAATTGAATAGATAGGATACCATTCCTAACATCCCAGCTTCTATTAACAACAGATATATTGTTCGTATTATCTACAACACTTACAAGAAGGTTATTAAAATCAACTCCATTAAGTTCCTGTCTAGAAGCTGTAGCAGGTAGCTCTACACACTCCACAAGTGATATCATCCACTCCTTTGTATTTCCAGAGGCAGATGTCACTGTAAACTTGAATTCACTTTCAACATCATCAAATACAATACTCTTACCATTTGATATCCCGCTAAGAGCTGCGTCTGCAGAGATCTTTATCTCGGGTACAATTGTCAAAGGGTAATTTGCACTGGCTAATAGCAGCTTTATTGTTCCTTGAGAGGCATCAATCTCTGGACGGTAACTCATAACAGCCTCCTCTGGCAAATGAGATAAGACATCAAAGCGTTGAACCAAGTTACCCTCCGGCAAAGCATTCTCAAGAAACTTTATCTTCCATGGGTGTACTAGTCCACTCTCTGAACTTAAGTAGAAGTCAACATTTGAATCTATGGAACTAAATAGTATCGGAGAATTGATATCAATACCCAGTACTTGAGAGTTAGGAGCATTGATATCAAGTTTAATATTCATAGGGAATTGATACTTTCCATATACTACGGGAATAGTAATCTCCCGTTTCTCATTATCAATAACGGCAGATTCTAGAATAATTGAAGATGGAGAATACTCTAGTATATCAACACTCTTTATTTCAGTCTCATCACTTAAACTGTCAAGATCTGTGCATGATATCCACAGAAAAGGTGATATAATAATCAGTAATCTCCAAATAATGTTAAGGTTTAGGTTAGTTGTTGTCATCTGAAAATATATTTATTGTCCACTAATGGGGTACTAGCACAATATATAATAGTTAAGGTGAACCTATAATTGGGTATAATACTGATTGCAATAATTAGAAAGCCTCAGTAATATTAAAGTAAATCAATGTCTGTTTTTCTCTCGTACTATAACCGAGATCTAATCTAAAGTTCATCCTAGGCTGTACTTCAACACGTAGGCCTGCTCCAAAGTTCGGTAGTACCGCATCTATCTCAGCAATTGATGGACCCATTACTCCAACGCCTGCCCAAGTAGCAAAGCCAAATCGGCTCCAAAATCTCTTCATCTTTGTTGATCGGTCATTATTAAACATATGTCTATATTCAACCAACATTAATGATGTTGAGTTATCTCTATATTGACCTAAATAGTACCCTCTTAGGTCAAATGGAGAACCAACCATCGGCATACGTGTAAGAGGTACGTCTCCAAAAGCATTTTTTGTATTTACAGTCCATGCCAAAGTTCTTCTCTCTCCAACCTTTAGGTACTGTCGATAGTCAATAGACAACTGACCAAACTCATGATCACTGCCTAAAAATTTGGGTGCATAACCCAATTTTACATCAAAATAGAGTCCCTTATATGCGTTTGCAGGTACATCACGAGTATCATATGAGGCTGCCACACCGACCGTTGTGCTCAACATATTTAAGCCTGTAGTGTCACCATTCTGCTTTATGTAATACTCATCTGCAGCTACTCCTTTAGAGATATCACTCATCCTATCATAAACGATATCAACCATAGGACCAACAAATATTGGAGTCTCTTTTATTCTAAAATATCCTACTGGGTTTATCTGTACTGTCGAGGCATAATAACCAGTTGTTTCACCACCTCGCTCAATAGATTTATTATTTGCAAACCCAACACCATAATAGTTATCCGCAGCGTTCTTGAATATAAATCGACCAGTTAATCTAAATCGATCTCCTTTAAAATACAATTGAGGATATAACATAAAGTTGAAACCAACTCGTCTGCCAAAAGTTAAACCAAAAGAGAGTGGCAATACAGATCTTAGCAAAGTTGAATCTGAAGGTGCAGTACTAAATGTTGTAAGGAAACTACCTCCAACAACAAATCCGAAATCAGGAGTATAGCCAGGACCTCCGAGAATACTATACTTAAAGTTTTTACTTTTTTTAGCATTAACAGGTAGCTCAACCATCGGTTCCTTTGATGGACCATCCACAATTAGGGTATCTACCCTCTGAGCATTTGTGGTAGAATAAATGGCTAAAATGGCTAAAAATGTTAGCGAAATACGCTTAATGATTTGCATAAATTGTTTGATTAAATGAGGTAATTCATCAAAAAAAGAAAACGGACAGATCTGTTCTGCCGAAGCCAGAAACAGGTCTGTCCGGTTATATTACTCCTCAAATATAACATTTCTTATCTCAAGTTTAGAACCCTCTCTGGTTCCATCTGGAGTTTTACCAGCTCCTTTGTACTCCCATCCTCCAGCACTAGAATTAAATGATAGAGACAAATGAGTAGGGATATCTGTCTCTGGGGAAGTTGACCACTGCTCTTCTACTCTATAGAGAGTATAATCCCATTTCGTAGGATCAGTGCCATCTTGAATAGGGTTATGCTGATATACGAATCTAGGAGAACTTACTAAACCAAGATCTCTAATTCTATATGCTTGGGGATTTTCTATCAAAAACGATTCTGAAGGCTTACCATAATGTATTGGAATTGTAAGGCGTCTCCATTCTCCAACCTTCTCCGAACTGATGTATCCACCTGCTGCAATCCTATAAAATTTTGTATTAGTTGGATTAACCTCATCGTAAATACGTTTATGAAGAACTACCCACACCTCCATTGAGTCTGTCTCCTCAGGCATATCAACACCCTGCCATTTAACTGCACCACTTGTAGTTGGTATCCATTTCTCAACCATTGTTCCTGGCTCATACTTGAAATCAAACGAAACGGATTTTGGGCGATGGCGATAATCTATACCGAAGCAAACATTATCTCTTTGCTTATCTCTATCTAAGAAATGTTTTGGATTACCTCTAAAAAACCCAGAAAATATATTTGCAGAAGCAATTCCAGAGCCTACTGTTTTTCCACCTGTTGGATTCATTAAAGTAGTCAACACAACATGACCAGAAGGATCAGGGAAATTAGCAGGAACACATGCAGCTTTGTCTAATATCGCAGCCACATCATTTGTGTTTGCCCAAGGAGTTGACGATCCAGCTTGCCCAATATTATAATATCCATCACCATTTTTAAATGTCCCCTGAAGATACCATTGATTCATTGCGTTATAGTCTAGTTGGAGATTAAAGCCTCCATATCTTGCAACAACCAAAAGGTATCTAATGTTCTTACCACTTTCGGAGGTAATAGTAAATAGTACTGGGTCAACGAAATTCTTCACTTTCTCTATTGCAGGAGAAACCCTAGCCAAAGATGGCAAAGTTAAATACTCAACATTAAGATTTGAAAGATCAGCACTCTCTGGCATATCAACATATGCTGTGTCAGGAGAAAATTGTGTGCCATCTCCATAAACAATTCTAGTTCGCAATTGACCTGTTACTCTAATCTCCGTTGGTGTATTACGATCAGACTTATCAAAAGTATCCTCTGAAACGCAAGATGACATTCCTATTAAAGAGCCAAAAAGAAACAGTATGCCATATATATAATTATTCATATTCATTACAATGAAAAAGTCTATCTGTGTTAATTAAAATAGTATGAGAAGCCGAATTGTATACGCAAGAAGCTTAATCCATCTCTAAAGGTAAATGCATCTGATACACCCTTTGTCTTGTCATCAGTTAAGTGTTTTTTCTTTGTATATTCAAAACCTGAAGTACCAAGCTGAAACTCTATCGCTGTTCTTGGAGATGAAAAGTAGGTAATACCTGGACTTAAACCAATACCAACGGTATAGTTATCTGATCTAATCTTTCTGATTCGCTCATTCGGTTTACCTGGATCTGATATTGCTCTTGAATATGAACCTTTATAACCATAGTAAACAGATGACTCATTGAACAAATAAAAGTTCCTTGAGGTTCCTAATGCTACATAGTTACGAGCAAAAGCGTGTAACTCGAAACCACTTGATACATTTTGTGTCCTGTACTCATCAGCATTAAAAGCTACTCCTAAGAAATCTGCAACAAGAGTTTGATCACCCTTACTATAGTTATATCTACCTCTTAATCCCACAGAAGTTCTTGGATTTAGAAAATATCCCATAACAAAGGATGCACTTAGTGCTCTCTTCTCAACATCTGGAAGGTCTATGTTAGCCATCAAGAAGTCATTCTCTGCCTCTTTACCTCCAAAGCTCAAATTTGCGCCAACAAACTTATCCCCTTTACGAAAACGGAGATTATTCATATTATCACGATTTCTCTTATCTCTATTTACCTTTATAGAATCCTTTGAAAAAGAGCTATAACTTGATAGTTTAACACCCTCTGATAGATCTTGAGCAACTAATGTCGATGTTGAACTCAGAAAAACTATCCCTAGAAGCAATTTAGCACTCTTCTTAATTGTAGTATTCATTTAATGTTTATAATTACATATTGATTGTTCGTTCAGACTATTATTGCAATAGTCAAGCCTTCTATATTCTAAAAGCGGCTGCAAAACTAGCAAAGAAATATCAGTAAATAAACCCATCTGTTAATGTTAAAACTAATGACTTAATTTTACCCAACGATATCGCATTACTATTCCTTTAATAGAAATGTAACATTCAGACTAAGGGATAACTATATTAGCTTAGAATAGAATAACAATCATTGAAATGGAATCTAAAAAGAAGCTGTAAGAACATGCCACTAGTTTAAGATAAAATAACAATAGCAATCTAGCACAATCAAATCATTTACGACAATCATGAGAGTATAAATCAAAAGGTCTACCAAGCCTGCTCAATAATATCGACTGGCTTAGTAGACCTTTACACACTTCTAAATAGTAGTATAAACTATTATTAGTATAAAAATTACTCTTCACGCACAAATCTAGATCCGCCCCATCTATATCTCAAAGGGTAATTAATTAAAAGTGATTTCAACCTCTCTGAGGCAGCCTTATCTATAGGATCATTGAAAGAAGGCAAAACACTAAGTATCATAGTTGAGGTATCGACTCTAATATCTAAGAAAAAAAGATCTGTAATTGCATCTATTTCCTCCCTAACCGTGGAATCCTGAGGGTTTTTCATAAATTCATATCTTGTTGGAAGATCAATGTAACTCTCAGGCTTCTCTTTTACCCAATCTGTTGTATAGAATTTTATATTACTCTCCTTGAGATTTCCAAGCTCACTTTTCAAGAATAAAATAACTGGAATTGAATCTGCTCTATTCAATAGCAACATATCTACCATTGTCAATGATGATAGCTTCAATTTTAAATGCTGCTCAGAGAGATCTAACAATTCTGTTTTACCTCTCAATGAATTTGGCACAGCTGCTTGTTTCCCAGCCTCAAACAGATCTATGAGATCCTTTCGCTGATTAACACTAAGATATGCGAGACTACTTTCTGTCGAAATAGTAAAGAATGGTTTTATATTTTGTGCACTCACCGACATAACCGACATGAGCAATAGTAGACACATTGTTAGCTTTTTCATATATAAACGGGGAATTTAACAGGTGATTTTGTAGTAAAAACTATATTAGTTGCAAATATTTCTGACAACTTTCTTCCTAAATATTTGTAGGGCTTTAAAAACATTTTACCTTTGCAAATATAGACGAATGATTTAGATAATCTAAGCAATAGGTCTTGAAATTATATAATAGCCTTTGAAGATAGGATTTACTATGAATAGAAGAGCAGAAAAGCTTGAGGCATTTGGTAGAGTTCTGGATGTTCTAGACGAACTACGCGAGAAGTGCCCTTGGGATAGAAAGCAGACAAATGATAGTTTGAGGATTAACACCATTGAGGAGTGCTATGAGTTATGCGAGGCATTAATTAAGGATGATCAAGATATGATCCGAAAGGAGTTAGGTGATCTTCTGCTTCATACTCTTTTCTATGCTAAGATTGGAGATGAGAAAGGAGCATTCGACATAGCTGATGTATGCAATACTCTTTGCGAGAAGTTGATTTTTAGACATCCTCACATCTATGGTGAAGTTGATGCTGATAGTTCCGAACAAGTCGAAAAGAACTGGGAACAGATAAAATTGAAAGAGAAAGATGGTAATCGCACTGTACTTGAAGGGGTACCATCATCATTACCTGCTCTGATTAAAGCTCACAGGATACAAGACAAAGCTAGAAACATTGGTTTTGATTGGGAGGAGAGAGAGCAAGTCTGGGACAAAGTGCAAGAAGAGTTTACCGAGTTGAAGCATGAAATAGCAAACTTGGATAAAGATAAAATGGAAGAGGAGTTTGGTGATCTATTCTTCAGTCTTGTAAATGCTGCAAGACTATATAAGATAGATCCAGAGAATGCACTTGAGCGCACAAACCAGAAATTTATTAGCCGATTTAACTACCTTGAGGCGAAAACCCTTCTACAAGGGCGCCAATTGAAAGATATGACTCTCGCCGAGATGGATGAGATATGGAATGAAGCAAAAGCTCTCGAAAGAGCATCGAAAAAGTAATTGAACATTAGGGATTAGTATAATTAAGGTAATATAAAGATTGACAGGTTTGTGGGCACTTCTCATTTTGAGAGGTTCCTGCTAGCTTGTCTTTTTTAATATTCAGTGGTTTAGAGAAAAGGACAAAAGAAGTTACATTTAACAAAAGTATAAACAAAACGTTATGGCAAAATTTCGAGGACATGTGGTAATTGACCAACAACGTTGCAAAGGATGTAACCTTTGCGTAGTAGCTTGCCCTACTAAAGTATTGGCTTTAACCCAAAAAGAGGTAAATAATAAAGGATATGCTTACTCCTATATGGAGAATCCTGATGCGTGCATTGGATGTGCTAGTTGTGGATTTGTATGCCCTGATTCGTGTTTAACCATCTATAAGATTAAATTATAAGCAGATGAAGGAAGATATCAAATTAATGAAGGGTAACGAAGCTATTGCACATGCAGCAATTCGTTACGGTGTAGATGCATATTTTGGATACCCTATTACTCCTCAGTCGGAGATCATTGAAACTCTGATGGAGGAGAATCCAGAAAAAACAACTGGAATGGTCGTTCTACAAGCTGAAAGTGAAGTTGCTGCTATCAATATGGTATATGGCGCAGCCGGATGCGGGAAAAGAGCTATGACCTCATCTTCTAGCCCTGGTATGAGCTTGAAAATGGAGGGTATTTCATATATTGGTGGCGCCGAGCTTCCTTGTCTTTTGGTTAATGTTATGCGTGGTGGACCAGGTCTTGGTACTATCCAACCTTCACAAGCTGACTATTTCCAAACGGTTAAGGGTGGTGGACACGGTGACTACAGACTGATTACACTTGCACCATCTTCAGTACAAGAGATGGCTGATTTCGTTGGCCTTGGTTTCGAACTAGCCTTCAAATACCGCAATCCTGCAATGATACTAACAGATGGTATTATTGGTCAGATGATGGAAAAAGTAGTTCTACCTCCATTCCAACCTCGTTGGACAGACGAAGAGGTTGGACAGATATCTCCTTGGGGAACAATGGGTAAACCTAAAGGTGGAAAACATAGAGTTATCACATCACTAGAGCTAGATGCTGCAGAGATGGAGAAGAACAACATCCGATTCCAAGAGAAGTTTAAACTTATTGAGGAGAATGAGGTTCGTTTCGAAGAGTTTGAGACTAAAGATGCTGAATATCTATTAGTAGCTTTTGGTTCTTCTGCTCGTATTTGTATGAAAGCTGTTGAAATGGCACGTAAAGAGGGCATAAAGGTTGGACTTCTTAGACCAATCACACTTTGGCCTTTCCCTTACAAGAAGCTAGCTGAGCTTTCAAAGCAAGTAAAAGGTATGCTTACTGTTGAGATGAATGCTGGTCAGATGGTAGAAGATGTTAGACTTGCTGCTAACGGTGCAGTTAAAGTTGAACACTACGGTCGCATGGGTGGTATTATCCCATCACCGGATGAGGTTATTGATGCCCTAAAAACTAAGGTTATAGGTTAATCCTTATAATCAATTAAAGACAGATGGAACAACAACAGATATCAAAAGTACTACTGATTCTATTCTACATATTGGCCCTAGCAACAATAGTCATCTACTTCGTCTCTGACGATCGTGAACTATTCCTCTACTGTGGAGCAGGAGCAATAGCAGTAAGAGCGATGCATTACTTTATGAAATTCTTTATGTAACTTATCGAATACACTAACGAAACAATGGATATAAAAGATATAATGAAGCCAGAGAACCTGGCATTCAAACCATCACGCCTTATATTGGATACTCCTATGCACTACTGCCCAGGTTGTAGCCACGGTGTGGTACACAACTTGATCGCAGAGGTGATCGAAGAGATGGGATTAGAGAACGACACTATCGGTGTAGCGCCAGTTGGATGTGCCGTATTCATCTACAAATACCTAGACATAGATTGGTCTGAGGCTGCTCACGGTAGAGCACCTGCTGTGGCTACAGCTATCAAGAGAGTAAATCCTTCTAAAATGGTCTTTACTTATCAAGGAGATGGTGATATGGCTGCCATTGGTACTGCTGAAGCAATTCACGCTGCCAATCGTGGTGAAAACATCGCTATGTTCTTCATCAACAATGGTATCTACGGAATGACTGGCGGCCAAATGGCACCAACTACACTACCTGGAATGAAGGCCTCTACATGTCCTGAAGGACGTGACACAGCAATGACTGGTGCCCCTCTTAAGATGTCAAATCTTATGGCTCAACTTGATGGAACTTGCTACGTTACACGTCAAGCTGTACACACTCCTGCATCAGTTAGAAAAACGAAAAGAGCTATTCGCAAAGCTTTTGAAAACTCAATGGCGGGCAAAGGTACATCTGTAGTTGAGGTTGTTGCTACATGCTCTTCTGGATGGAAACTGACTCCTGCTGCATCTAACAAGTGGATGGAAGAGAATATGTTCCCTGTTTACCCTATGGGCGATTTGAAAGATTTATAATTTAAATTTCCAGCAAAAGTAATGACACAAGAGATTATCATAGCCGGTTTCGGAGGACAAGGTGTTCTTTCGATGGGCAAAATCCTAGCCTATTCAGGCTTAATGGAGGAGAAAGAGGTTAGTTGGATGCCATCTTATGGACCAGAACAACGCGGAGGAACATCAAATGTTACAGTTATCGTAAGTGACGAGAGAATTAACTCTCCTGTGCTTAACGAGTTTGACTGTGCTATTGTTCTTAACCAACCATCACTAGAGAAGTTCGAAAGCAAAGTTAAACCTGGAGGCATATTAATATATGACTCTTATGGTATAGCTAAAAAACCAACTCGTACAGATATCCAAGTATATTGTATTGAAGCAATGGAGGCTGCCTCTGCTATGGGTATGCAGAAGGTATTCAATATGTTTATCCTAGGAGGATACCTAAAACTTGTACCAGTAGTTAAACTAGAGAGCGTTATGGCTGGTCTAAAAAAGACATTGCCAGAAAGACACCACAAGCTTCTACCTATGAATGAGGAAGCTATTGTTAAAGGCATGGAGATAATAAAAAGAGTATAATAACATTCTTTTTAATTATATTATAGATTAAATGGTGTGTGAACTAAACATTATGTTAGTTCACACACCATTTGTTTATCAAATAGTTACACATTAAGAAGTGTTAATAGATGAAGCTTAATAGCTGAGCTTATAGATACTTATCAAATAATTCATACATTTGCACAGTGTATATTTAAATGTGCAGCTTTCGTATGGCAGTATCAAAAACCAGAAACTTACTTATTGACACAGCTAGACAGCTGTTCGCTCGCGATGGAGTTGAGTCTACAACAATGAATGATATTGCTGTAGCCTCTAACAAAGGCAGGCGTACCCTCTATACCTATTTCCGAGATAAAGAGGAGATATACCTTGCTGTCATTGAGAGCGAACTAAAGCAACTTGTTGACTCGCTTCAAGAGGTTGCGGCCAAAAGTATTCCGGCAGATGAGAAACTATATGACTACATATTTACCCGTATGGATGCTGTTAAAAAAACAGTCGTACGCAACGGGACACTCAGAGCACGATTCTTTAGAGATATTTGGAAAGTAGAACAAGTACGCAGATATTTCGATCAGATGGAAGTGACTACTCTTCGCAAAATATTACAAGAGGGTGTTGATGAAGGCATTTTTCAAGTAGAGAGCGTAGAGGGTATAGCACTTGTGCTTCACTATTCGCTTAAAGGTCTAGATGTCCCATACATAAAAGGGACATTCAACGAACTTGGAATAGATAGAAAAGAACTAAGAAACCGTATCATGGATATGATATTCAACGGAATTAAAACAAAATAGGATTAGAAATAGTTATGTTCTTAAATGCTCTAGGACACTATATTCCACAAGAAAGAGTTCACAACGACTACTTTCTTGAAGTGAATGGATTAACCAGTGATTGGATTACACAACGTACTGGTATTACAACACGCTCCAAAGCCAATGACGACGAGAGCCTTCATACAATGGCTGCTCGCGCAGTAGAAAATGCAATACACCATCTTCCTTACGGCTTGGACCAAGTGGATCTAATTGTTGCTGCCAGCTATACCCCTGAGGATACTGTTGGTACTCTTGCTCACGTCATCCAACGAGAGTTTAAAATTGAGAATGCAAAGGCGATCTACGTATCATCGGCATGCTCTTCTTTTGTTAACGCTCTTGAGATAGTCGAAGGATATATGGCTATGGGAAAAGCAAAACGTGCACTCATCGTTTGTGGAGACCATAACTGGGCATACAGCCATCCAGAGGATCCTATGTCTGGACATCTTTGGGGTGATGCTGCCGTTGCTTGTTTCCTCTCTAACGAATCTCAGAAAGAGAATGAGCCAGAGATACTGCAGGTATTTACTCGTGGACTTGGCCATATTGGCAAAGGACCTCAAGGAGTATATATGAGACCTGAAGAGGGAATCATTATGCCTGATGGACGCGATGTATTCATGAATGCAACAAAATTCATGTGTGAAGCGCTAAACCACATCACAAGCAAAGAGGGTATGACAGTAAACAACCTAGATTACCTTATCACACACCAAGCCAACAAACGCATTGTTGCGAACGTTGCACACCACCTTAACATCCCACTTGAGCGTTTCCTTAACAATATAGACAAGTATGGAAACACAGGCTCTGCTAGTGCTATAACTGTACTTTCAGAAGAGCAAAGCAGGTTCAACAAGGGTGAACACGTGGGCGTTACCGTATTTGGTGGCGGATACTCAAGCGGTGGATTCCTAATCCGCTTCTAAGAGACTAACAAAAAAAGACTGAATTATTCACACACATAAACAACGTAAACTATTATGGGACTATTGTCAGGTAAAGTAGCGATTGTTACTGGTGCTGCTCGCGGTATTGGTAAAGCTATCGCTCTACGTTTTGCACAAGAGGGTGCTGATATCGCCTTCACAGATTTGAATATTGACGAAAACGCAAAAGCTACTGAAGCTGAAATCGCTGCTTTGGGTGTTCGTGTAAAAGGATATGCATCAAATGCTGCTAACTACGACGAGACACACAAAGTTGTAGAAGAGATACAAAAAGAGTTTGGTCGTATTGACATCCTTGTAAACAACGCTGGTATCACTCGCGATGGGTTGATGATGCGTATGGACGAGGCTCAATGGGATATGATCATCAACGTAAACCTAAAATCAGCTTTTAACTTCATACATGCAGTTACACCAATCATGATGCGTCAGCGCTCTGGTAGCATCATCAACATGAGCTCTGTTGTTGGTGTTTCTGGTAATGCAGGTCAAGCAAACTATGCTGCTTCAAAAGCTGGCATGATTGGTCTTGCAAAATCTGTGGCTAAAGAACTAGGTTCTCGTGGTATTCGTGCTAACTCTATCGCTCCTGGATTCATCGTTACAGACATGACTCACCAATTGAGCGAAGATGTACGCAAACAGTGGGAGTCTGGTATCCCTATGCGTCGTGGAGGCACTCCTGAGGATGTTGCAAATACTTGCGTATACCTAGGTTCTGACCTTTCATCATACGTAACAGGTCAAACGATCCACGTTTGTGGTGGTATGAATATGTAATAATACCCCTTACATGAAAGTCATCTACGAGGATAACCATATAATCGTTGTCAGCAAAAGCTGCTCGGAGATTGTACAGGGAGACAAAAGTGGCGACAAACCACTATCTGAGATCGTAAAAGATTGGATAAAGGAGAAGTATGACAAACCAGGTAACGTATTCTGCGGTGTTACTCACCGATTGGATAGACCTGTTAGTGGATTAGTGATTTTTGCCAAAACAAGTAAAGCTCTTTCGAGACTTAACGAGATGTTTCGCAATCATAATATCCGCAAACGATACTGGGCAATTGTCAATAGTGCACCTCCAAAACCTGAAGGCGAACTACGCCACTTTATGATCAAAAATGAGAAGCAGAATAAATCATATGCATACGACACAGCTAAACCTGGAACCAAGGAGGCTATCCTAAGCTACAAGCTTCTAGCATCCTCTGATAGGTACCACCTACTAGAGATAGATCTAAAGACAGGACGTCATCATCAGATACGCTGTCAATTAGCCAAGATGGGATGTGTCATAAAAGGTGATTTGAAGTATGGTGCTCCACGCTCAAATCCAGATGCTGGTATTTCACTGCACTCACGTCATGTGGAGTTTATCCACCCTGTCTCAAAAGAGCCTATCATACTGGATGCTCCAGTTCCTGACGATGCTCTATGGAATTGGTTCGAAGAGATGATAGAGAGTAAGAATAAATAGAACAATAGAGAGTATTACTAAACAGTAATACTCTCTATTTTGTTACTCCCCAAGCCAAACCTCTCTAGTCCGTTTCCAAATAATAGTGTTTGCTCAATACTCTCCATTTTGTAAAATATAAAATTTAAAAACCCTTAGGCTAATGTGTGATTAGCCTAAGGGTTTTTTGTAGTTAGGCACTGCCTAACCTTGTGTTTGCCACTGTCTAATTTTGCACTGAGTTTAGGGGGTAAACTCAAAGACTTTGGGGTAGAATCTCTTTGAGTTTACCCCCTAAACTCAAAGACTTTTTTACCCATAGATCTATCTCAATTCAGAATGTATAATTCGTAATTCAAATTATACAAAACGTTAACGGCGACCAATCTTATCACCGTAGGTGCGACAAGCAATTAGCCACATAGGAGTGTCGTTGTGTAAGCCATGGTAGTGAAGCCCATTCTGTAAAATCCGAACAACACCATCAAATTTCAAACTCTGTGAGAAAAAAATCTGTTTTTTCTATCTACATCTTCTGAAATTAACAATTGAGATGTCTATTGTTTACATAATCAATCTAGATGGTTGATCAAAGGCTACTATAATTAATAATGCAACACTCTATTTTAATATAAAAAGCATTGGTGTAGATAGAAACCTATCTACACCCTATCTACATCGCTATCTACACCCGTAACAAATTGATAATCACCTGCGGTGTAGATAGTGTAGATAGAAAACACCAAAACTAAGACTCTGTGAGGGAATTTTACCGTTTCATTAATAGTGATTTGTTAAACCAGAGAGTATATTAACTCTCCACAACTCATACTAGACTCCTCTATTTATCTCCATAGCAAAAGCTTGTTTATAGAAAATTATTGCTGTCCGGTAAAAACTTAAAAGCACAATAATGCGTCTCGAATCGTCGATTAATAGGCGATTCGAGATTTATTTTTAAAAAGTAAGCCCCCTTTAGTCGAATAGTGTTGTTCTAGGTGGAGCTAAACTTTGCCTA
>JBOFEN010000046.1:0-20466 GCA_051648105.1 Bacteroidales bacterium | reverse complement strand
TAGGCAAAGTTTAGCTCCACCTGGAACAACACTATTCGACTAAAGGGGGCTTACTTTTTAAAAATAAATCTCGAATCGCCTATTAATCGACGATTCGAGACGCATTATTGTGCTTTTAAGTTTTTACCGGACAGCAATATTATAAATTATCACTCTACTCCACCACCTAGAGCTTTGTAGAGATTAACTCTTCCCTGTACACCCTCAAACCAATCCGCTACTTGTAGAAGTTGTGACTGAAGCAACATATTCTGCGATACTAACACATCGAGATAGGTTGTCGAGCTATACTTCATCATATCACAGCTATTGGAGTAGGCTAATCTGTTTGCCTCAACTTGCTTCTGCCTATATTCGACCTTAGCATCACTATTACTACAAGCAATAAGAGCATTATTGACCTCGCTGCCTGCCGTTAGTATAGATTTCTCAAACGCTAACTTAGCCTGTTCGTACTGAGCTTTTGCCACCTTTAGATTTGCCCTATTAAGACCTTTACTAAAGATTGGCTGGGCTAGTGAACCCACAGCTGACAAAAGGAAGGTGGCTGGATTAACCATCATACCAAAGTTATTATTTGTCCAAGAGGCACCAGCTGAAAGATTTATAGAAGGATAGAATGCGGCTCTGGCAACATTCACTCCATAAAAGTTCGTGCGCAAAGTGTATTCAGCCTCCTTTACATCTGGACGACTAGATAACATAGATACAGGAAGAGTGTTGCTAGGAGCAATCTCAACAGATCCATGATCCATAAATGAGCTTCTGGCTATTGTGTTTGGTGCTTTATTGATAAGCAAAGAGATGCTATTCTCCACTACCCTAATCTGCTTCTGCAGATCCTTCTCAGAACTCAACACACCATAGTAGCTAGCTTCGGCTTGATTAACTGCCATCTGTGTCTGCATACCTGCATCCTTCATAGCCTTCATGGCCTCAAGATTATCCTTCTGATTCTTTACACACTCAGCAGTTATTGCCAACTGCTCATCTAGCATTATTAGTGTGTAATAGCTATTTGCAATAGAGCTTATCAGCTGCGACTGAACGCCACGGCTATACTCCTTACTTCTCAGAAGAGATGATTTTGCTTGCTCCTTACTATTCCTCAGTTTCCCAAAGAGGTCAATCTCCCACTGCATAGTTAGAGGAACCGAATAAGTCTTCATCAAATCAATATCCTGTGGCTTATATAACCCACCATCCGCACCAATGGCAAATGATGGAACATATGCCAACTTTGAGGATAGTAGCATAGCCTCGCTCTGCTCTATATTTAGCCTTGCTATCTGAAGGTCACTATTCTCTAACAGAGCACTATCTATGAGAGCACGTAGTGGCTCATCCACAAATACCTCTCTCCAAGATGGCGCAGTGACAATTGTATCCTGCTCTATTATCACATCCTGCCCGTAAATATTCTCTATCTCAAGCGCTGGAGATTTAAAGCGACTATATGTAGAACAACTAGAGATAACAAGTGTACTAGTTGCTATTAATAATATATTCTTCATCAATCAATGTTTTTTATTCTCATCATACTGCTTTATTAGCTCCAACTCCTTGATGATAAGTGGATCCGTAGGCTCAGAAAACTCTAATGGCTTGAACTTCTCTTGAAGAGTCTGGAAGATGATAAACATCACTGGCACAACAAATAGAAGAGCAAAAGTACCTACTAGCATACCACCTACTGTACCTACACCAATAGCTCTACTACCATTTGCACCAACTCCCGTTGCAAAGAGCAGTGGTAACATACCAAACACCATAGTTAGAGATGTCATCAAGATAGGTCGAAGACGCATCTTAGCTGCAAAGAAAGCAGACTGCTTAAGCGACATACCTGCATTACGACACTGTGTGGCATACTCTGTAAGTAGAATAGCAGTCTTGGATAACATACCCATTAGCATGATAAGACCTACCTGTAAGTATATATTATTCTCTATGCCAAAGATCTTAGCAAATAAGAAACTACCAAATAGACCAAATGGAACTGACAAGATTACCGCTAATGGTATGAAAAGACTCTCATAAAGAGCTACCATAATCAAGTAAACAAAAAGAATACATATACCGAAGATGATAAACGTATTGTCTCCTCCACTACTCTGCTCACGCGTCAGACCACTAAAGTCAACTGTATATCCAATTGGCAACTCCTTCTGAGCAACCTCCTTGATTGCCTTGATCGCATCTCCTGAGCTATAACCATCAGCATAACTACCATTGACAGCTATGTTACCATACATATTGAAGCGGTTTAACACCAATGGGCTATACTCCTTATTGATAGTTACGAACTGACTTATTGGTGTCATCTCACCTGCTACTCTAATGAAGATATTATCCAGCGACTCTAGATCACTTCTATACTCAGGCGCAGCCTGAACCATTACTCTATAAACCTTAGAGAATTTATTGAAGTTTGAGACATAAGCACCACCATAATAAGCACCCAATTCACTTAGAACTTGTGCTGGTGAAAGCCCCATACGCTTACACTTAGAGACATCCACATCCACAGAAAACTGAGGATAGTTGATATTATAAGAAGAGAAAGCAGCTGAGATCTCCTCTCTTGCCATCAGTTTTGCCAAATAGTTCTGAGATACATCATAGAAACTCTGTATATCTGCATCGTTACGGTTTTGAATACTAAACTCAAAACCACCACCATTACCATAACCAGGTATCATACCTGGTGCTAGAGCATAGATATTAGCAGACTTAATATGTGATGTCTTTTGATAGATCTGACCAATAACAGCATCTACACTATTCTCACTACCCTTACGCTCATCCCAATTCTTAAGCTGAATAAAGAGCGTTCCCATGTTTGAGCCAATACCCGAAAGCAATCCGAAGCCCGTAACCTTAGCTACGTCTCTAATCGCTGGTATATCCTGAATGCTACGAGAAGCCTCAGCTAGCACCTCATTAGTCTTAGAGAGTGAGTATCCTGGAGGAGTACTAATATCTACATAAATACTTCCCGTGTCCTCGTTTGGTACAAAACCACTCTTTGTGGTCATAACCAAAAGAAGAAGTAAAACAGAAGTAAGACCCAATGAAGACCATACGAGCCACTTCTTTCTAATGAAGTGCATTACAACCTTTGTATATCTCTTCATTAATGAGTCGTAAGCAACATTATATGCAATACGAACTCGTCTAGCAAATGGGCTACCCTCCCCTTCCTCAGGATTAGGACGTAGAATAATAGCACATAGAGCAGGGCTCAAAGTAACGGCATTAAGCAGAGAGATACCAACTGCCACGGCCATAGTCAAACCAAACTGCTTATAGAACACTCCACTTGTTCCTCCAATGAAGGATACTGGAATGAAGATAACCATAAAGACAAGTGTTGTAGTAAAGAGTGCCGCAAGTAGACCATTCATAGCATCTACCGAGGCTAAGTAAGATGACTTATATCCCGCATCAAAGCGAGCTTGAACAGCCTCTACCACAACAATAGCATTATCCACCACCGTACCAATAACTAGCACAAGGGCAAAAAGCGTAAGAAGGTTTAGCGAAAAACCTGCAATGCTAATAAAACCAAAGGTACCTATAAGTGAAACCAAGATACCAACCATTGGGATCAACGTTGCACGAAGGTCATGAAGGAAGAGATAAACCACCAGGAGTACTAAAAGTACAGCAATGATAAGCGATACAACTACCGCATTGATTGAGGCAAAAAGAAACTCGTTAGTATTCTCAAAGGTAGTAATCTTTACATCCTTCGGCAGAGTATTCTCGAGTGACTTAAATAGCACATCTATCTCTTTATTGATATCCGTAGCATTCGAGCCCGCCACCTGAGAGACCATAGCCATAACCCCAGGACTCTGATTGATACTTGTCGTAAAGTTATAGTCACTCAATCCTAGCTCCATCGTGGCTACATCCTTCAAGAATAACTCCTCACCATCAGGGAGAGTCTTTAGAACCATATTCTCAAAATCCGTAACATCAGACTTACGACCCGTATAACGAAGTGTATACTGGAATACTGTTTGCGAACTCTCACCCAACGAACCCACTGCTGCCTCAATATTCTGCTCATTCAATATAGCAGAGATATCAGATGGAACAAGTCCATACTGAGCCATCACCTGAGGCTTCAACCATATACGTAAGCTGTACGTACCACCATAAACCTGCACATTACCAACGCCCTGAATACGTAGCAACTCTGGCTTCAACGAGTTTATCAAATAGTTTGAAAGGAAAGCCTCATCATAAGTCCCATTTGGACTCTGCAAAGCCACCGTACGCAAGATCCCCGGCTGTTGCTTAGAGGTTGTCACACCAATCTGAGTCACCTCAGCAGGAAGCAAACCATTAGCCTGAGCCACTCGGTTCTGAACATTTACAGCCGCCATATCAGCATTTGTACCCTGCTTAAAGTAGACAGAAATCTCTGCCATACCATTGTTTGAGGCTGTAGATGTCATATAGATCATATTCTCAACCCCATTTATAGACTCCTCTAGTGGTGATACAACACTCTTCTGAAGAGCATCAGCACTAGCACCAGGATAGCTCGCCGAGACACTAATTGTAGGCGGTGCAATATCTGGATACTTCTCCACTGGCAACGAAAGCAGAGAGATGACCCCCACTATCACAATAAAGAGAGATATAACCACCGAAAGAAGTGGTCTATCAATAAACGTTTTTATATTCATAATGCTATTCTGCTCTATTATTTTCTTGTGACACTAACCTTCATTCCCTCACGAAGCAGACCTGCTCCATCAGCTACAATCGTGTCACTTACATCCAAACCATTAGTTACGATATACTCCTTGCCGTTACTAATCCTCTCCACACTGATGATAGCTGATTGAGTAACTCCATCCACAACCTTATACACATAGGTCTTATCCTGTATCTCAAAGGTTGCCTCTTGAGGAATAACTATCACACCACTCAACGATTGAGGAATAACAACACTACCCGATCCACCACTAAGTAGCAATCTATCTTGGTTTGGAAATACTGATCTAATACTTACTGCACCTGTAGATGGGTCAATCAACCCACTAATACTCTCTACTCTACCGCTATGAGAATAGATAGAACCATCGCAAAGCTGTAGTTGAATCTCTGGCATACTATCAATAGCCAATGCCAGACTCTTATACTTACTAACCAATTCCATCACCTGACGCTCAACCAAAGAGAAGTACACGAACATATTTGAGTTGTCAGCAACGACCGTAAGGCCATTCTGTATAGCTGGCGATACGTAGTCACCAATTCGGTAAGGAATCTTACCTGCCACACCATCCGATGGACTCTTAACTACAGTGAACGATAGATTATTCGAGGCAATATCAAGCTCTGCCTTAGCCTGCATAAGTTGAGCTTGCGCAGTCTTATAGCTATTCTCCGCTTGAAGCAAATCAAAGTCAGAGATAATACTCTTATCAAATAGAGCCTTTTTACTATCATATGTAAGCTTAGCCGTCGACACGTTAGCCTCACTTACAGCTACACTAGCCTTTGAGGCCTGCAATAGAGCGTTGAACGACACTTGATCAATAATAAATAGTGGCTGACCCTTCTTGACAACCTCTCCCTCCTTGATCAATATATCAGTCAAATAACCCTCTACTCTTGGTATAATCTTTATATCCTGCTGCCCACGTATAGATGCAGAGTAACTCTTACTAAGAGTTACATCCTCCTGCTTCAACTCTAATACATTAACCTCTCTAACCTCTCCCTCGCTATGCACACCCTTTCCACACGAAAGAAGTAGCAAAGCCATAGATAGAATTGCAAATCTAATAGTACTCATCTTTATAGTAATAATTTATCATTTTGATTTTCGAATACAAAGGTAGACTATTTTCTGTTCTTAAATTAAGTGATATCTGAACACTATTGTGTAATTTGCGAACTAATAGTAGCTTTACAGACCAATTTGACCAAGATGAATCTGAAAAAATTAGCAGAACCAGACTACGACTTCAAACTCGAAGTTCTCACAAAGCAGGACATTGAGGGGCAGATAATACTGCTAGATGAGACCATCATACTTAAATGTACCTCGGGAAGCTCTTCCATATCGATCAATTCCCGCAAGCATGACCTAGAAAGCGGATCAAACTTTATGCTTGCCGAAGGTCTGATCCTCAAGTTTATTCAACCAAGCGAAGATTTAGAGATAACAATACTACGATTCTCTCCACTATTCTTCAATGAGGTATACCCCATGCTAGACTCTAAAATTGTGGAGTGTATGAAGCTTAGTGCCCCTGATCTTGAGGGAGACACAACAGCTAAGATGAGAGACTTGATCTTCCAACAGCTCTGTGAGATCTACAAAAAGAGCAATCACGTATATAGAAATCGCATAGTTGTAAACCTTGTTATCAACTATATACTTGAGATACACGAACAAACATATAAGTGTTTAGAGCTAAATAGTAATGAACCCACAGATAGAAGAAGCTTTCTTGTTGATAGATTCTTCTATACAATCTATAATGATGACCAAGCAGGCAGGCATAACATCGAATACTATGCCGAGAAACTACACATCACGAGTCGCTATCTACACAAGATATGTCGAGAGACTCTTCAGATGACACCCAAGCAGTGCATAGACTATATGATAGCTGGAAATGCCAAGAAGCTGCTACTGACAACAAGTCTTAGCAATCAGCAAATAGCCAACGAGCTTCACTTCCCTGACCAGGCCACATTCGGACAGTTTTTCAAGAGAAATGTAGGCATCCCTCCATCTGAATTTAGACGTCGATATAAGTAGTTTTACTAAGCTGAAATAACACAAGCTAAAACATTAATTACAAACAACTTACAAGGCTACTATTAAAACAAAAGTGGGCAACTAAAAAAATACGTACGTATTTGGGCAAAAGTACGTACGTATTTCTCTTAAAGTACGTACGTATTTTGCACGAAATACGTACGTACATTTACTCTACCTCACTTTCAAGCTTATAGTTGCCTAGTTCTTATATTGTACTTTCATTGATCAATTGGTATAGATACAAAAGTTAACCCCTCCTCAGATCCACTTTATGGATCTGAGGAGGGGTTAACTTTTAAATTACAATCAAACTACAACTGTAGCTGAATACTCAACCACTAGGGGTAGTAATATATCTGAATTCTCAAGAAATTACTTAACAAATAGTCTAACGATATCCATACCATTGGCATAGATCATCAATCCAAATAGAAGGATCATACCTGCCATCTGTGCATACTCCATGAATTTCTCATTTGGCTGTCTGCCTGTGATTATCTCATAGCACAAGAATAGAGCATGCCCACCATCAAGAGCTGGTATAGGAAGTATGTTCATGAATGCAAGAGCTATTGATAGGAATGCTGTAATATCCCAGAAGTGAGCCCAATTCCATGTAGGAGAGAAGATCCCCGCAATAGTACCAAAACCACCCACTGACTGAGCTCCCTCTTTTGTGAAGATATACTTCATGTCTGTTACGTAACCGGTAAGCTTGCCAATACCCTTAGATATACCAGCTGGTATTGAGGATAGAAGAGTGTACTCCACATTCTTTACTTTAAATATCTCTGAGATAGGCTTGTTTGAGATACCAATCTTACCATTTTCATCAACAGCAACAGTATTACTCATCAACATTCCAGAGCGATAGAAGCCAACTTCAACCTCTTGTGACTTGTTATGAGATAACACCTCAACTGCATCAAAATAGGTGATTGTTGATTGATTTGCAATTGAAACAATGCTATCACCAGCTTGCATTCCTGCCTTCTCTGCACCATAACCTGAAGCAACACTACCTACAACCATTGGTACTCTGATAGCAGCAAAGCCCTGTTTGCCTTTCAAGATATCCTGCATGAAACTCTCTGGAATAGCCACAGTATGCTCTACGCCATTGCGTAATACCTTTACCTCTTTCGACTCTACTATTTGACGTATTGCAGTATCGTTGAATCTGTCAATTGTTGTACCATCAGCACTAAGCAAGATATCACCATCGACAAATCCTACAGATTGAGCAGCTTGTGAGAACTCCATCCCTAGAGAAGCATTTTGTACAGGCACATACTTGTCACCCCATGCGTAGAGAGTCATTGAGTAGATCGCCAAAGAAAGAATAACGTTCATCACAACGCCTGCAACAATGATTATCAAACGTTGCCAAGCTGGTTTAGAGCGAAACTCCCATGTCTCAGCTGGCTTTGCCATCTGCTCTTTGTCCATAGACTCATCTATCATACCAGCAATCTTCACATACCCCCCAAGAGGTAGCCAACCCAATCCATACTCCGTTTCGCTCCCTTTGGGTTTGAATTTAAAGAGTGAGAACCAAGGATTGAAGAAAAGGTAAAACTTCTCTACACGTACCTTGAAAAGGCGTGCAAAGGCAAAGTGTCCCATTTCGTGAATAAACACCAGTAGGGAGAAACTCAAAATAAGTTGAAGGGCTTTGATTAATATTGTATCCATTATATTTTATATTGTTTTTTTTCTCTGATTCTATAGTATCATCTCACTCACCAAGCGGCGTGTCTCGCTATCAGTAAATATGTAATCCTCATAGCTAGGAGCATTGATGAAGCTAACCTGCTGCATCGCTCTCTCTATTATATCTGACATCTCAAGGAATCCCACTCTCTCTTTTAGAAAAGCATCCACTACGATCTCGTTGGCTGCATTAAGTATACAAGCCATATTGCCTCCTTGCCTCATCGCTTCGTAGGCAAGTTGTAGGTTCCTAAAGCGAGTGGTATCGGGTTGTTCGAAGGTTAACTCTCTCAGCTTTGTAAAGTCCATGCGTGGTGCTCTATCAGCTTTGAGCCTATATGGATATGAGAATGCATATCTAATCGGGAGCTTCATGTCTGGTTCGCCCATCTGAGCCTTGACTGACCCATCTTCGAACTGCACCATCGAGTGTATGATAGACTGTGGATGTACAACTACCTCTATCTGCTCTGGTTTGAGATCAAAGAGCCATTTACCTTCAATCACCTCAAAACCTTTATTCATGAGTGATGCAGAATCAATGGTTATCTTAGCTCCCATCTCCCAATTAGGATGTTTAAGAGCTTGCTCGCGAGTGACTGATCTAAGCTGGTCTAGGGTGTGCTGCCTGAATGGACCACCTGAAGCTGTTAGAATGATCTTCTCTATTGGGCTAGCTTCTCCTGAAAGGCATTGAAATATTGCTGAGTGCTCTGAGTCTACTGGCAATATTGGAGCTCTGTACTCCATTGCCATCTTTGTGATTAGATCACCTGCAACAACTAGTGTCTCTTTGTTTGCTAAGGCTATAGCCTTTCCCGCTTTGATGGCGTGAATAGTTGGTTTAAGCCCTGAGTAACCCACCATTGCCGTAAGAACTATGTTGATGGGCTCTGCCTCTGTAATCTGTGCGATGGCATCACTTCCGCAATATACCTTGATGGGCTCATCTTTGAGCGCCTCCTTGAGTCTAGGATAGTGTGCCTCATTGGCTATCACCACAGCCTCAGGCTTTAATAGCAGAGCTTGTGATATAAGTAGTTCAACATTGTTGTTTGCAGTTAGTGCGTAGATCTCAAATAGATCTGGGTGCTCAAGAACAACCTCTATGGCTTGTGTGCCAATAGAGCCTGTCGAGCCTAATATAGCTATCTTTTTCTTCATTGAAGTCTCTCTGAATCTTTTACTAATAATCTTATTCTAGAATGTCATATACTCCTCCGGGTTGACTGCTCTTCCCGAATTCCAAAGCTGGAAATAGAGGTGTGAAAGCTTTTCATCACTCCCTGTCTTGCCAGCTAGCGCTATCGCCTCTCCAGCAGTTACTCTATCGCCCTCCACGCGAAGAGGTTTGGCAACGCTTCGGTAGGTTGATATCCAATCGCTAGTGTGTTGAACTTGTATCAAGTAGCCATCCTTATTTTGGTCTATCACTAATGTAATAACACCATCATAGACAGCCACAATAGGTGTGGACTCTTCAACAATAAGGTCTACGCCCAACTGCCCACCTTTTCTAAACGGAGATATTATCGGCCCCTTAGCTGGTGAGATAAATCGTATTGTTCCATTCGAAGAGGTTGCAATGGCATTAAGGTTGTATAGCTCTTCCTCTTCATACTTCTCTCTAAATGCTAGTTCAGCAGCTGAGGGTTGTAGCTTACTTACATCGACAACAGCAAGCGAATCAACAGTGCTTATTGAGTCTGAACTAATATCACCCGAGACAATCTTCTTGACCGTTTCAAGATATTTATCATGTAGTGTGGATATGTTTTCAAGCGAGTCAAGTTTGAGAGCATTGTTGACAATATCCTTGCGTGCATTGATATCAAGATAACCTGGCAGAAGATTGGTTATGGGTGTAACAAGTATAAGACTTGAGACAAGCAATGTCATCACAAGCAGAGTAATCGTCAAGAGCACCGTTGCCGAGAGCCATGAGATTCGCATAGCGAAAAGCTCATCAAGTGACCTCTCATTAAGTATAGTCAACTTGTATTTGAAACGAAACTCTCGCCAAAATTTATATAATCGGTCGTTTCTTCTCATTTATGTTTTATCTGATTTGTAACCAATAATGCTCACAAAAATAGGAAATAAGCGCGAAGCATAGCTGCTTATCTTTCCTTTTTTTTAAAACATTAGAAGGAAAGAGTTATCTTTGTATTGTAATCAACCCCATTTAAAAAACTAAATACCTACCTAATGTCTAAAGGAAAGACCTTACTATATAACCCACTTTCTTACCCTATTTACGTTATGGCTAAGCCTGTTGGCTCAATATGTAATCTTGATTGTACCTACTGTTACTATCTAGAAAAGGAGGAGCTATACCGAAATAGGACAACACATAGAATGAGTGATGAACTGCTTGAGCAGTTCACTCGTGAATATATTGAGGCTCAACCAACACCAGATGTACTATTCACTTGGCATGGTGGTGAGGCTCTTCTGCGTGGTATTGAGTTTTATAGAAAGGCTCTCAAACTACAAAAACGATATGCTCGTGGACGTAGGATTGAGAATAGCATTCAGACTAATGGGGTTATGCTGAACGACGAGTGGTGCGAGTTCTTCAAAGAGAACAACTTCTTAGTAGGTATCTCTATTGATGGCCCTAAAGATTGCCACGACATTTATAGAAAAGATAAAGGAGGCAAAGGAACTTTCGAAAAGGTTATTGCTGGAGTTGAGCTACTCAAAAAGCACGGTGTGGAGTTTAACATACTTGCCGTTGTCAATAGTTTCAATGTTAGATACCCTTTGGAGGTCTACAACTTCTTTAAGAGTATAGGTGGTAGGTATATCCAATTCTCTCCTATAGTAGAGCGAGTTGGCACTCGCCAAGATGGACTTAAGCTTCTTTCTGCAACTGATCGTCAAGAGGTAGTAGTATCTGAATGGTCAGTTGACAGTGCTGACTATGGTCACTTTATGACAGCAATCTTTGACGAATGGGTTAGAAAGGATGTTGGTGAGGTGTATGTTCAGCTTTTTGACTCTACCCTAGCCAACCTTGTGGGTGCTAGTCCTGGTGTTTGTGTATGGGCAAAGGAGTGCGGCCATGCCTCTGCGATGGAGTTCAATGGTGATATATATAGTTGTGACCACTACGTATTTCCTGAGAATAAGCTTGGAAACATCAGATCAACACCACTTGTTACTATGATGCTATCCGATAAGCAACTCTCTTTCGGGCGAGCTAAATCATCTTCACTGACAGCACAATGCAAAAGATGTAAGTTCTTAACTCTCTGCAATGGGGAGTGTCCAAAGAATAGAATCATAAAGAGTGAAGATGGGGAGGATGGATTAAACTACCTTTGCCAAGGGTTTAAGATCTATTTCGAGCATGTTCTCCCTTATATGAGGTTTATGGCAAACGAGCTGGACAACAGAAGAGCTCCCGCTAATATAATGATGGCGATTCGCGCTTCTAAAATATAATATATTGGAGACTATGCGTTTTACAGAACTTGACATTGATGGTGTTTGGCTAATAGAGCCAAATAGAATTGGAGATAGTAGAGGCTACTTCCTTGAGAGCTTTAAACGTGAACTCTTCGAAAAGAGTGTCGGCGAAGTTGACTTTGTTCAGGAGAATGAATCTAAGTCTAGCTATGGCGTAATCAGAGGCCTACACTTCCAGAAGGGTGAATATTCTCAAGCTAAGCTCGTGAGGGTTGTAGTTGGCAAGGTTCTTGATGTGATTGTTGACCTTAGAGAGGAGTCTCCTTCCTTTGGAAAGCATATTACTATTGAGCTGAGCGACGAGAATGCCAAACAGTTATTCATCCCTCGAGGGTGTGCGCATGGTTTTGCAGTATTATCTTCAGAAGCTATTTTTGCCTACAAAGTAGATAATCTATATTCTCCTGATCAGGAGGAGACACTCAAGTACAACGATAGTGAGCTGAGCATTGATTGGAAGATAGAGGAGTCTGACCGAATCCTCTCAAAGAAAGATCTCTCTGGAGTCTCTTTCGCCAACTGCTACCGCTTCTAATTCAACAAAAAAACTAAGGTGTAGTATGATAAAGAATATGACAATCGAGCAGGTGAATGAGATCAATAAGTGTACTCTCATGGAGAGTCTAGGTATTGAGTACACTCACCTTAGCAAAGAGTATGTAGAGGCAACAATGCCTGTTGACAATAGAACTCTTCAACCTACTGGCATTTTGCATGGTGGGGCAACAATTGCTCTAGCCGAAACGCTTGCAGGCGTGGGTTCATACTTGCATATAGAGGAGAATCAACACGCTAGAGGAATGCAGGTGAGCGCAAACCATATGTCTGCTGCAAGAGGCAACTCTGTAAGAGCTATTGGTAAACTCATACATAAAGGGCATGTATCTCATGTATGGGATATTGAGATCTTCTGCTGTAGTAGCAACAAGATGATCTCTTCTGTTAGGATTACAAATTGTATCATCACAAAATAATAGATCACTTCTTTGAGCGCAAATACTCTACATAAACAGATTGATGCTCTTCTCGATTCTGAGATACCATTCGCTCTATTTCGTCTACCAGGCGAAATGGAGCCTCATATGGTCATAGGTAGACGTGATGGGGTTACTGAGTTCTCTGACATCTTAGATATTTCTCAGCATGAGGGTTTTGTTATTGCTCCTTTTGTAGTCTCTAAAGATACTCCCATTGTTATTATCCACCCTGAGGATCATCTAATTGGATGGGACTCTATAGAGAGGGCACTAAATGCTCTTTCTATGGAGACATATGTAAAAGATAAGAAGAACACAAAGATAGAGGGTACTTCTTTTGAAGAGTATAGCAGGTCATTCAATCTATTTCACCAAGCTCTCGAGAGGAAAAGGTTCAATAAGCTTGTCCTTGCTCGTACAGCAAAGGTGGATCGTGACAACTCTCTCTCAATTGGAGAGATCTATATGGAGGCTTGCAATAGATATAGCGAAGCCTTTGTATGGCTAGCAAAGAGTGAGGCTACGGGTATGTGGTTTGGCGCAACACCTGAAACACTTATTGAGGGTAACATGTCTAAAATGAAGACCATTGCCTTAGCTGGTACCGAAAGAATTGAATCAAACGGAGCACATCGTGATTGGAGTGCATCTAGATACTTAGAGCAAGAGATTGTTTCTGAATATATTAGGGAGACGCTAAGAGGTGTAACAGATTCATTTGATGAACTTGGACCAACTACAGTAACAGCAGGCAAGGTTGCTCACCTTAAAACGACCTTCAACTTCATGCTCTCAAATGGATGTACGATAGGTGAATTATTGAAAAACCTACACCCTACTCCAGCTGTTTGTGGTATACCTAAAGATGAAGCTATTAACTTCATTAAGGAAAACGAATCAATTAATCGCAGATATTACAGCGGATATGCTGGATATATATCTAAGAACCTATGCTCTAACCTATTTGTTAATCTGAGATCTATGGAGATCTTGCCAAACTCTCTAATTCTATATGCAGGAGGAGGTATACTCTCTTCATCAGATGTAGATAGTGAGTGGTTAGAGACTGAAGATAAGTTGCAAACTATACTTTCACTATTGAGATAAAAAGTACGAACATATGTATGCAGATCACACTAACGTATTAGAACTAGTTGCATTAACTAAGGCTTATGGGATAAAACATATTGTTATCTCCCCAGGGTCACGAAATGCCCCTATCTCACACTCTTTTGCTGCGGATAATGCATTCATCTGCCACAGTGTGGTTGATGAACGTAGTGCTGGTTTTGTAGCCTTAGGTATGGCTTTGAAGCTTGGTGAGACTGTGGCAATATGTTGCACATCTGGATCTGCACTACTAAACTACGGTGCTGCAATAGCTGAGGCTTACTATCAAGGGATACCTCTCCTTGTTATCTCAGCTGATAGACCACGCGCATGGATAGGTCAGCAAGATGGTCAGACACTGAAACAGCCAGATATATTTAGCAATTTGACTCGTAAATCAGTAGATATAATAGAGTTTAAGAGTGCCGAGGATCGTTGGTTTGGGAATAGATTAATTAATGATGCTCTGATATCTCTAACAAACAAGGGATGGGGACCTGTTCATATTAATATTCAAATCAGTGAACCTGTATACTCTTTCAACACACAAGAACTACCCGAAGTACGAGTAATAAGATATCACCACTGCAACTCGACTATTGTTGACCCCTCACCTCTTATAGAAAGGGCTGAGAGATCACCTAAGAGATGGATCATAGTGGGGCAACTAAGATATAATGAGAGTATCATTAACTCACTTAAAAAGCTTACTTCCGATCGTGACTACCTCATCGTAGCTGAGCACACTGCAAATATCCCCTCAGATCTAGCGGTTGTAAATATGGATGCTCTTCTCTTTACTCTAACGAATGAGGAGAAGGCAGCACTTGCACCTGATCTTGTAATCACAATAGGTGGCCATATAATATCTAAGAGAGTAAGAGAGTATATCTCAAGCTACCCACCAAAGAATCATTGGACTCTATCGTACGAAGATGGTATTATTGATCAGTTTACACAATTGAGCGACATTCTACCAATATCTATTGAGGCTCTTATATCCGAAATATTAGATAAGACTTCCAAGAGTAGCAGAATGGATTATTCATTGCATTGGCTAGCTCTATCTGAGGAGTTAGAGTCACGTAGCGTTAAAATACTTGGTTCTACTCAATATTCTGACCTCTCAATAATGCGTGACTTCGTCGCCTTACTGCCTAAGGGTTCTATGCTGCACCTAGCCAATAGCTCTACAATCAGAAATGCTCAACTATTCTCTCTTCCTGAGAATAGTCAAGTGTGGGCTAATCGTGGTGTTAGTGGAATCGATGGGACCATATCTACAGCTGTGGGATTTGCTTCACAAAGTGATGAGATAACTTATCTGATAGTTGGTGACCTGAGTTTCTTCTACGATATGAATGGGTTATGGAATGAATTACTGCCCAAAAGCCTACGAATTATTCTTGTTAATAACAGCGGAGGAGGAATATTCAGACTTCTAACGAAGGAGAGCCAAACCTCGGCGCTTGAACCATACATAGCTGCACACCACAACAGCACAGCAAAGGGATGGGCTACATCCAGGGGAATCATCTATCTTGAAGCAGAGAATGAGGATGATTATCAAAAGCTTTTGCCTCAACTCTTCAAACCTTCTGATAGTGCTATAATACTAGAGGTGTTTACCGAACCAAATATAAATGTAGAGAGTTTTAAATCCTATTTTAAACATATTAAATCGAGATAATTATGTCACAAGAACGCCAATGGCAAACAATCAAAGAGTATGAAGAGATACTTTTTGACTACTTTGATGGTATAGCTAAGATAACTATAAACCGTCCGCGCTATCGTAATGCTTTCACTCCAACTACATCAATGGAGATGAGTGATGCTCTACGTATCTGTCGCGAAGATCAGGATATTTATTGTGTTGTGCTTACTGGTGCTGGGGATATGGCCTTCTGTTCTGGAGGGGACCAAAACGTAAAAGGCATTGGTGGATATGTTGGCAAAGATGGTGTACCTCGCCTAAACATACTAGATGTGCAGAAGCAGATAAGATCACTTCCTAAACCTGTTGTTGCAATGGTGAATGGATTTGCTATAGGTGGTGGACACGTACTTCACGTAATGTGTGACCTTTCTATCGCTTCTGAGAATGCAATCTTCGGCCAAACTGGCCCTAAAGTTGGAAGTTTCGATGCTGGATTCGGATCTTCTTATCTAGCTAGAGTAGTTGGACAGAAGAAGGCTAGAGAGATATGGTTCTTGTGTAGACAGTACTCTGCAGCTGAAGCATTGGAGATGGGACTTGTAAACAAAGTTGTACCTCTTGAGCAGTTGGAAGATGAGGTTGTAGAGTGGTGCCAAACTATGATGCAACACAGCCCGATGGCTCTTAGAATGCTTAAATTAGGCATGAATGCTGAGCTTGATGGTCAAGCTGGACTACAAGAGTTTGCAGGTAATGCCACCCTTCTATATTATCTTACAGAGGAGGCACAAGAGGGCAAGCACGCATTCCTAGAGAAGCGTAAACCTGACTTCAAAAAGTATCCTAAGTATCCTTGATAATTAAAGCTCATGAGGCTTAAGTCGGAAATAACAAGATATAGATTAAACTTCAAAGACCCCGCGGGAACTTCCCGTGGGGTTTACCGTACTAAGGATATCTATATCATAAAGATAAGTGATGGTATAAATGTTGGCTATGGTGAGGCTGCTCCTCTTATTGACCTAAGCTATGATGATATACCAAACTTCTATGATGTGCTTAAAGAGTATCTCAACAGATTTGATGTAGAGGGAGTAATAGATTACGACTACTTGTCCAACTACCCCTCTATGCTATTTGGCATAGAGAGTGCTATGCGAAATCTAAAGATGCGCTCTATCAAACTTTGGGACACTCCTTTCTCTAGAGGTGAGGAGGGTATATCTATTAATGGTCTGATATGGATGGGTAGTAAGCCTGACATGATGAGGCAGATTGAGAGCAAGATCAATGATGGCTTCAGATGCCTTAAGATGAAGATTGGGGCAATAGATTTTGATCAAGAGCTGTCTATACTTAATCACATTAGAGATGCATTCTCTGTTGAGGAACTTGAGATTCGTGTAGATGCAAATGGTGCTTTTAGTATTGACTCTGTTGAGGAAAAACTAAAAAGATTATCGGACTACTCAATACACTCAATAGAACAGCCAATAATGGCAGGCAATTGGGATACAATGTCCGAGCTTTGCATAACCACACCTATACCTATTGCTCTAGATGAGGAGCTCATAGGTGTAATAAGCAAGGAAGCCAAGGAGTCACTCATATCTACGATCAAACCACAATATATCATCCTCAAACCATCACTACATGGTGGCATATCTGGATGTGACGAGTGGATAGAAATTGTCTCTAAATATGATATAAAGTGGTGGGCTACCTCAGCACTAGAATCAAACATAGGACTTAATGCTATTGCTCATTGGTCTGCTTCGCACAACCCCATTCTTCCTCAAGGATTAGGCACTGGGGGATTATATACGAATAATATTGACTCACCGCTTGAACTTCGTGGGGACAAACTTTGGTTTAACAACACAAAAAAACCTACCTTTACAACTATATAAAAGAATAGAGACTCCATGAAAAGATTCCAATTCGACAGACAACAGCAATCACTCACACTACATGGCAGAGAGTATAGTCGTGAAACTCTACTTGAGATAAATGATATGCGCCTTCAGCTATCTAGTGAGTATGACCTATTTAATTTCCTTGTAGAGTGGTTTAAACCCTCTGAGGAGATGACACTTTTCACCTCTGGTTCTACTGGTGTACCGAAAGCCCTTATTGTTAAAAAAGAGCTAATGATGAATAGTGCCGCTCTAACTTGCAAGACTCTTAACCTAAGGCAAGGTGATTCGGCATTACTATGTCTGCCAACAAAATATATTGCTGGTCAGATGATGGTAGTCAGGGCTCTTGTAGGTGGACTTGACCTTTGGACAACAGGAGCAACGGGCAACCCTTATGAGAGGTTAATTAATTCTCCTAAATTTGCTGCAATGGTTCCACTTCAAGTACATAACACATTAGCTAACCCTAAAGAAAGAAGACTTTTTGAGGGCACAAAAAAGGTTATCATAGGTGGTGCACCTATTGACCAACAGCTAGAGAATGATCTTCAAGGGATTAGCAATATTTGCTACTCAACTTATGGGATGACTGAGACTCTTTCTCACATTGCTCTTAGAAGGATCAACGGTGCTGATAAAAGCAAAAATTACCGACCACTAAGCAGAGTGAAAGTATCTACCTCTCCTGAAGGCACATTAGTTATTGAAGCTCCGTTAGTGTGTAAAGACAAACTAGTAACTAATGATATTGCTAAAGTTAATAGCGATGGAAGCTTTGAAATCATTGGCCGAAAGGATAACACTATTATTAGTGGTGGTATAAAGTTGCAGTTAGAGTCTTTGGAGGTTAAGATCGGAGGCATACTTAAAGATTTACCTTTTGTTCTAACATCCGTTGCTGACAGCAAACTAGGTGAAGCTCTTGTAATGCTTATTAGCTCTCCTTTTGATGAGATTGAGATACGTAAGAAACTGATCTCAAAACTGGATAAGTTTGAAGTTCCTCGCATATTTTTATCTATTGACGAGTTACCAAAAACAGATACAGGTAAACACGATAGGGCTGAGGCTAAACGATTGGCATCAGAAATAATAACTACCGAAGGATGATTAAAGTAGAGAATATCAAGAAGAGCTTTGGCTCATTACAAGTGCTCAAAGGCATAGATCTTGAGATTAAAGAGGGGGAAATAGTATCTATCGTGGGGGCTAGTGGTGCTGGTAAGACTACTCTTCTTCAAATACTAGGAACCCTGGATACTGCTGACACAGGTGAAATAACATTCAATGGTGAAAGGATAGACAATCTATCTGAGAGAGAGCTTTCTGCTTTTCGCAATAAGAATATTGGTTTCATTTTCCAGTTTCACCAATTATTACCTGAGTTCACTGCACTCGAGAATGTTATGATCCCTGCTCTTATAGCTGGTATATCAGAGAAAGATGCAAAATTGAACTCTAAGAGACTTCTTGACTACCTTGGTTTGAGTGAGAGGTATGAACATAAACCAAATGAGCTATCTGGTGGGGAGAAGCAGAGAGTTGCTGTAGCACGTGCCCTTATCAATAAGCCAGCTGTAATCTTCGCTGATGAACCATCTGGCAGCCTTGATACTCATAACAAGGAGGAGCTTCACCGCCTATTCTTTCAACTAAGAGAAGAGCTTAACCAGACTTTTGTTATTGTTACCCATGACGAGAACTTAGCTACTCTTTCCGACAGAATCATCCATATGAAGGATGGTGTTATTATATAAACATTAAGCCTCGAGACAAAACTTGTCTCGAGGCTTAATGTTTATATATAACAAACGATTATGCGTTTGGCTGAATCAAATGTACATCCATCTGAGGGAATGGAATATGAAGTCCATGTTTTGAATAGTTCTTATATACCTTCTCATTAATCTGGAAGTATAGATCCCAATAGTTCTCTGTCTTTGTCCAAACACGCATTACAACATCTATTGAGCTGTCACTCATCTTTGAAAGACCAACAAATGGAAGAGCTGGATCTTTTAAGATACGATCATCACCTTCGATAAAACTTAATAACATAGCCTTAGCTGCATCATAATCATCACCATAAGCGAAGCTTAAAGTCCAATCAACACGACGGAAACCTGACTTAGAGTAGTTATTAATAACACCTGATGAAAGTGAACCGTTTGGCACATAAATGATCTTGTTGTCTATTGTTGTAAGAACAGTATTAAAGATAAGAATCTCCTTAACTGTACCCAACTGACCTTGAACCTCAATAAAGTCTCCCACTTTGTACGGCTTAAGGAATAGGATAATAACCCCACCCGCAAAGTTTTGTAGTGTACCACTCAATGCCAAACCAATACCAACACCGGCAGATGCAACAAGAGCTGCGATTGATGTAGCAGGAACTCCGATAACAAGAATAATGATAACAACTAACGCTATGGTTAGAGATATATCTTGAAGATTAAGTAAGAATGTTCTTAGTGAAACATCTACATCTCTCTTTGTCATCAATGTATTATTCAATCGACGTAGTCTATGAATAAGCCATTTACCTGCCATGTATATGACAAAAGCAATAAGTACTTTGAATGCCAAATCAAGAGATGAACTTACTAGTCCATCAAAAAACTTTGAAAGTGCTTGGGATAGACTTCCCTCAATCTTTGAACCTAAACCTGTCTTTGCAACCTCTTCAGCTGCGCGCTCTACGCTTTGTATAAAAGCCAATGGTAACATAATTATTGAAACTATTAAATTAGAATTTGAATCCTAGTGTTAAAACAACATTTGATCTGCGACTCTTCAAGTTAATTGGGTCTG
>JBOFEN010000045.1:0-23908 GCA_051648105.1 Bacteroidales bacterium | reverse complement strand
TATCGTTGTTGGGGCTATTTGGGGTTTTGTGACGAGTGAGGATAAGAGGGAGGGGGCTGCGATGGGTGGTTTTATGGGGGCTGTGGGGTGTCTGCATATTCTTGGTTATATCGTAGCTACTGCTTTGTCTATTTGGGTGGTAATAAGGTTGGCTGGATGGCTGTTTGGGTGAATGTGTTGATTATACCTTTTTTTCGGTATGAAGTGGTTATGTTGTATATTTGTAACGGAAGCTGTTTTTTGGAAGCATTTATCGTGCTTGGTTCAATATTGATTATTCAAAATAGGTCATTGTAGCCTCTGTAGGCTTGTTTTCAGCTGATAGGATTAACCCTTTTGCATACTAATTTAATACATAATTATGAGTAACACCCTTACTAAATCTGATGATCGTATCTTCTTTCTCGACTACTTGCGTGCTTTTACATGTTATCTGGTGATTTTGGTTCACTCTTGTGAATTTTACTATCTGGGGGATTCGCTTACCAAAGAGAATATCTTCTGGGCTAATCTAAATGATAGTGGGTTGCGTCTGGCGGTTCCTATTTTTGTGATGGTATCGAGTTATTTGCTTATGCCGCTGAAGGGTGAAGTGGAGCCTTTCTTGAAGAAGCGTTTTGTGAGGGTGTTTATCCCTTTTGTTGTCTGGTCTATTTTGTATGCTACGCTTCCTGCTTTGTGGGGCGAGATAGGTATGGATACTGTGAAGGAGAGGCTTATACAGCTTACTTATAACTTCAATATGGCTTCGGGTCACTTGTGGTACATTTATATGTTTGTGGGTATCATCCTTTTTATGCCTGTGCTGTCGCCTTGGCTAAAGTCGGTCAAGAGGAAGCATGAGGAGTGGTTTTTGATGGTTTGGTTCTTAAGTACGTTTCACCACTATGTGAAGTATATTGTTGGTTCTAAGTATGGTATTCTGGGTGAGGCTCCGTGGAATGAGTTTACTCCCTTCTTCTACTTCTCTGGTTTTATTGGTTATGTGGTCTTGGCTCACTATATCCGTACTTACATTAACTGGAGTATGAAGAGGAGTTTGATGATTTGTTTACCTCTATATCTGGTGGGTTGGGGTGTCTCTTTCGTGCTTTTTGATCATCTTTTTGCTGCCTCTACTGATCCTTATATATTCGAGCTTGGTTGGAGATTCTGTGCTCCGAATACGGTGTTGACCTCTTTTGCTGTTTTTGTAATCTTCAAGAGCTTGAAGGTGAGTCGTGTGCCTGCCATTGTGAATGATATCTCTAGGTTGAGTTATGGTATGTATCTGGCTCATATCTTTGTGTTGGTTGAGGTTTATAAGTTGATTAATCCTCTTATTGAGAGTACTCCTGTGAAGATTTATCTGATTGCTTTCGTTTCTTTTGTGCTGACTTATGGATTGGTTAAACTGCTATCTTACTTGCCTAAGAGTAAGTATCTGGTGGGTTAGGAGCGGTATATAGTTAGGTGAAATATTATTTCTAAGTTATATCAATCCCTCATAGTGGCCTTGGGCTGCTGTGGGGGATTGTTGCTTTTTGTGGTGATTTAGGGTTGAATATTGTGTTATATGACATAATTGTACAATATTTATTAACTTTGGCATTTGTGGTTTGGATCACTCTGCTGTGGGTATTTATTCTTGGGGTGTATCTTTTTTAACGAACTATCTATCTATTATGAATGATTTATTGACACAACTGGATGCTATTACTATTGATTTTAGTTCATCGGGTGTGCAGACGATGAATATAGTTTTGGCCTTCATTATGTTTGGCGTTGCTTTGGGTATTAAGTTTAGCTCGTTTAAGTCTATATTGAGGAGCCCTAGATCTTTGATCCTTGGATTGATCTTTCAGTGGTTGGCTTTGCCTGCTTTTACCTTCTTATTGATTTATCTCTTTAATGATTTCTTGTCGCCTATGGTGGCCATGGGTATGATATTGGTGGCTAGTTGCCCAGGTGGTAATGTCTCGAACTTTATGACTTCGTTTGCTAAGGGTAACACGGAGTTGTCTGTCTGTATGACTGCTGTATCAACGGTTTTTACTCCCTTAATCACTCCTTTGAACTTCTCTTTGTGGGGTAGGTTGTATTCGCAGTTTGTGATGGAGTCGGGTTTGAGGGAGGTGCCTGTATTGGAGATAGCTTTTATGCCTATGTTTGAACAGGTATTAATATTGCTGGGTATTCCGATTGTTTTGGGTATGCTTTGTGCTCGATTCTACCCTATGGTTACTAAGGGTTTGATAAAGCCTCTTCAGGTGGTTTCGCTGTTGTTCTTCGTGGTGATGGTGGGGGTTGCTTTTGGCAATAACTTTGATCTTTTTACTCAATACATCTCTCTTATTTTCATCATTGTATTGGCTCATAATCTCTTGGCTTTGGGTATTGGTTATTTTGGTTCTCGTATGTTTCGTTTGCCTATGGCTGATAGTCGTTCGTTGACTATAGAGGTTGGGATTCAGAACTCTGGATTGGGTTTGGTGTTGCTTTTTAATCCTTCTATTTTCCCTTCGGAGGGTTGTGGTGGGATGTTGTTTATTACTGCTTGGTGGGGAATATGGCATATCATTTCTGGTTTGACTGTTGCTACTATATTTAAATTACAAGATCGTTATGTCTCAAAAGAAAATCAATCAAAACAGCTTGCTATATAATCTTTTAAAGCTCTTTGTGGGCTTTAGGTTTAGGATGTTTTATAGTAGGGTGGAGTTTAGGGGTGTTGGTAATATCCCTAGGGATGCTGCTGTTATATTTGCTCCTAATCATTGTAATGCTTTGATGGATCCTTTGGCTATTTTGGATTTGAATAGTGGGGCTAAGGTGTTCGTGGCTAGGGCTGATCTGTTTAGGAATCCAAGGCTTGCGAGGCTTCTTTCTTTCTTTAAGATAATGCCTGTGCTGAGGATGAGGGATGGTTATGAGAACTTGAAGAGGAGTAATGATACTGCTGATCGCGCGGTGGAGGTGTTGAAGGAGAGGACTCCTTTTTGTATCTTCCCTGAGGCGGCTCATCAGGTTAATCGTACTTTGTTGCCTTTGACAAAGGGTATATTTAGGATTGCTCTGCAGGCGCAGCGTGAGATGAAGGGGCCTCTTTATATTGTGCCGGTGGGGTTGAGTTATGAGTCTTATTATCACTCTCGCTCTAATCTTCTGGTGAATGTGGGTGAGCCTATGTTGGTGGAACCGTATGCTCTGGAGGGGTCTCTCTCTGAGGCTGAGGTTATGAATGTGATGAGGGTTGATTGTGCTTCGCGAATGAAGGGGTTGGTGCATCATATTGATATGGATAGTGATATTGAGGCTTTGGAGGAGTTCTGTGCTGTGAGGCTTCGCCCGGCTATGTCCCTGGCTGGTAGGTCTATGGGTTCTCTCTCGGAGCAGTTGTTGACGAACCAAGAGACGACAAGGGGTATTCTGCGTTTGAAGAGTGAATCGCCAAATGATTATAGTGCTATTGTTGAGTCTTCTCGTGTGGCAAGAGGTGAGCGTATTGCTTCGAAGATATCTCTAGAGTCGGTTATGTATGAGCGTGGATTGTTGTGTTCTATTGTTGGTGGCATTGTGTTGTTATTGAGTTTGCCTTATACTCTTTTGATGGGTATATTATTCTCGCCTATTGATATACTGACTAGTAAGTTTGTTGGTAAATTGGCGGATCCTGTTTTTGGTACCTCTATTCGCTTTGTTCTGAATCTGTTTTTGGCTCCTTTGCTATTTCTTATCTATGCATTGATAGGGTTTGCTTATCTTCCTTTCTACTGGGCTGTTTGTTGGGTAGTTGCTCTTTTGTTTGCTGTTACCTTGGTGCAGGAGGCTCGTAGTGAGTGCAGGAGGCTGGTCTCTGATTGGAGGTTGAGAAGGAATAGTTCCTTGAGGATGCGTATCTGTTCGCTTCGTGACTTTAAATTGAACTCTTTATGATAAAAAGATATTTGTTTCTTACCTCTCTTTTTACTCTTTTCTCTCTCTCGCTGTTGGCTAAGGATCAAGCCGAGGGTGGGGGCATTGTTAAGAAGGGGTATAATTTTGGTCCTTTCCCTGTCTTGGGCTTTGATGCTGATAAGGGGTTTGGTATTGGTGGTCTTCTGAATATTTTTGATTTTGGTGATGGATCGACTTATCCCAATCCTCGTCAACAGTGGTTTATGGAGGCTTCTTACTATACGAAGGGTACGCAGATTTATGTGCTTTCGTATGATAGTAGGCATCTGATTCCGGGTGTGAGGTTATCTATGGCTGGGCAGGTGACCTTTGATAATGCATTGAACTTTCATGGTTTTAATGGGTATGAGTCGTTTTATGATCATAAGAGGGTGAATATGGGTAAGGAGGATGAGTTGGCTCAGATATATTCTCCTTATTATCGTGTGGAGCGTCTGGTGGCTTACTTGAAGGCTGACTTTACTGGTGACTTGACGGAGGATGGACGCTTGCGTTGGGTGGCTGGTTATCATTTCAAGAAGGATAGGTATAGTGATGTGAATATTGGTAAGCTGAATAGGGGGATTGATGTGCATAAGCATTTTGATGTGTCTGATCCTACTCTGTTTAGTCAGTATAAATCGTGGGGTATAATCTCTAAGGATGAGCAGAGGGGTGGGGTGACGAGCTCTATTCGTGTGGGTTTGATTTATGATAGTCGTGATGTTGAGAATAATCCTTCTAAGGGTATTTGGGCGGAGGGGCATGTGATTGCGGCTCCTAAATTCTTGGGTTCGTCGGTTCCTTATTATCGTTACTCTCTGGCTTTTCGTCATTATGTGCCTTTGGTTTATAAGAGACTTACCTTTGCCTATAGATTGAACTATCAGGGTACTATGGGTAACTCTATTCCTTTTTATGCTATGCCTTATATGTCTGTCATGGGTAAGGGGTATGATAGGGATGCTATCGGTGGCTATCATACTGTTAGGGGTTTGCTCAGAGATAGGGTGCAGGGAATGGATATGGCTTTTTATAATGGGGAGTTTCGATGGAGGTTCATTGACTTTAGGTTGTGGAACCAGAATATTGCTTTTGCATTGAATGCTTTCACGGATGGTGCTATTGTTACTCGTGGTTATGACTTGAGATTTAGGGCTTTGCCTTCGGATTTTGAATCGTTGAGTGATTATGAGAGTAGTAGGGCGGAGTATGATGAGTATAGGGCTAGGGGTAAGGGGCGTGATGCTTTTCACCATACCGTGGGTGGTGGTTTGCGTTTCATAATGAATGAGAACTTTATATTGGCGGGTGAGTATGGTGTTCCATTGAATGCACAGGATGGGAATGCTAGTTTTTATCTCAATGTGGGGTATCTGTTTTAGTGGTTACCTTTAATAATAATAATAATAGTCCCTCATAGTAGTTTTTAGCTGCTATGAGGGACTATTGTTTTATGGCCTACTGATCACAATTGTGTGTATTTACCCATGAATGGGGTGTAGGTTGATTGTGGGGAGTAGATGATCATTCTCTTGTTGTCGTTCGAGAGGAAGAATAGGTTTTCGTTATCCATCACTCCGCATAGGTCTTTGGTCTCTACAGCGAAGCTTCTGTCTGTGTAGCTTATTGGTTCCTTGATGTGTGTTGTTTTAATGGTCTTGTCTGGGGTAATGCTTTTGGGCATTGTTGATCCTAGTTTGATGAATCCATCTTTTGTGGCGTCTAGTGTGAGGTAGAAGTTTCCACTTTGGTCTGTGAGTAGGCGGTGTGGTTTCTCTTGTGAGTCTGAGAAGTAGGTCGAAACGAGTTTCCACTCTGTGTGGTTTGTCTGTGTGGTGGAGTATATATTGTTGCCCACAAGGAGGTATATGTTGTTGTCATGGGCGAGCATTATGTCTAGTGTTTGTGCATGCTCGAAGGTTGGTTTTATCTTTTGGTGGTACTTGTCGGAGGTGTAGCTTATGGCTTTGGATGAGCCTGGTGCGTAGATGTTGACTGAGTTGACGCTCATGTTCCACACAACGCCGTCATTGTCTACTATGTTCTTGCGTGTTGTGACATTGTCAAATTGTGTCATCTGGCAATAGTCTCTCTGGCGAAGAAGTACATTGTGGTGGCCTGAGAGTAGGATGAATTGGTTGTTGGGTGAGAAGCTGATCTTGTAGCTTCTACCGCTTCGGCACTGTTCCCATACTGCTGTTGAGTTTTTTGTCTCTTCATCGTATCTGTAGAGCCCTTTGTTTGTAACTACATAGTAGATTACTCCTTCATCGCTTATTTTTAGATCTGTTACCCTCTCACTGTCTGGAATTGCTAGGTGTTTGCTTTCTCCTGTTTGTTTGTTTATTACTTGTATTCCAGAGTTAGTGTAGGTGGGGTTCTCTAGTAGGTAGATATTCTGGCTGTCTTCAGAAAGTGACACAATCGGGGTTGGCATGTCTATGACTGCGAATTGTGTTGCTTTGGTGGATTTATTGACAGCAGATAGTCCTGCTACTAACAGAATGAAAATAATGGTTAGTTTAGGTCTCATGATTAATAAGGTTTAGTTAGAAAATATATAATATATAAATAGAACGTTTATGATATTAAATTGGTTTAGCCATTTAGCTGTTATATTTATACAAATAGATTTGTATGTGTTCTTGCGCTATATTGTTGAGTGTTAATTGTATGGTTGCACTATTTGCTAATTGTGATAATAGATAATCCCTCACACACTGAAAAAAGTTGTGCGTGAGGGATTATATCTTTTATTTGAGTTGTGTATACTTGCCCATGAATGGGGTGTAGGTTGATTCTGGTGAGTATATGATCATTCGTTTATTGTCATTTATCATGAAAAGGAGGTTGTCTCCATCTATCACGCTGCATAGGTCGTAGGTCTTAACAGGGTAGCTTCTGTCGCTGTAGTTACTTGGTTGTTTGATGTGTGTGCTTGAAACGAGGTTTTCGGCTGTTATGGTTTCTGGTATGGTTGTGCCTAGTGGAATGAATCCCTCTTTTGTTCCAACTACTGTTATGAAGAAGTTGCCTCTGTTGTCACTCAATAGGCGGTGTGGGCGCTCGCTTGATTCTGCTTTGTAGGTTGAGATACGCTGCCACTGTGTGTGGTCTGTTTGTGGAGTGGTGTATATGTTGTTGCCAACTAGTAAATATATGTTGTTGTCTGGTGCTAGAATAGCATCTATGGTTTCTGCATGTTCGAAGGTCTCTTTGTATTGTTTGTTGTATTTGCTTGATATGTATGAGATTGCTTTCTCTGCTCCTGGTGTGTATATGTCGATTGAGCTTACTCCTATGTTCCATATATTGCCGTCGTTGTCAACGATGTTTTTGCGTGTTGTAGTATTATCAAATTGTGTAACTAGTGAGTAGTCGCTCTGGCGTAGTAGTACGTTGTGGTGACCTGTGAGTAGTATGTGGTTGTTGTCGGGTGAGAAGCTTATTTTATAGCTTCGTCCAGTGCAATATTTATCCCACACTAATGTTGAGATCTTTGTCTCTTGGTCGTATTTGAAGAGTCCTTTATTTGTGATTACGTAATAGATGGTTCCATCTTTACTTATTTTGAAGTCTGTTACATTAACATTGTCTGTGATAGGGTAGTGCTTAAGTTCTCCACTACTTTTATTGATCACTTGTACTCCTGAATTGGTGTAGAAGGAGTTTTGAAGTAGGTAGATATTTTGAGCATCTTCGAAGAGTGTTTCAATGGAGAATGGTAGGTCAATAACTGCGAATTGTGTTGCTTTGGTTGTGCCGTTTGCGGTGGATACTATTGCTACGAGTGCAATTAGTAGTGTGGTTATTCTTGCTCTCATAATTGATAAGGTTTGGTTGGGAAATATATTATATGTGAATAGAACATTCATGTTGCTAAATTAGTTTATTGCAGCTTTCATATTAACAGGGTTGCGTATGTTGGGTATGGTGTTGATTATTAAAGGTGTAGTCCTTTTATTTATTCATTGGTTACCTATGAATCAGTAGGGGTTAGATTTCTTTCTATTGTAAATAAACTATAACGACTTGGTTTTGTTGTATAGTGTATGAATTAATGTTTGTTGATTTATATTGAGCGCTGCTCTTTATCGTTTGCGTTGTATTAACTATAAATACGTTTGTTATGAAAAAGGTAAATAGCCTATTTACAATTCTAGGGGCATCAATCCTATTGTTATCTACTGCTGCGTGTAGTGGTGAGAGTAGTGGCCCAAGAAAGGTTTTTGAGAAGATTTCTGCTGCTATGTGTAGTGGTAACCTAGAGGAGGTAGAGAAGTATTCATCTCCTCAGATGTTAATTGTTTTAGGTTTTGCTAACTCTGATAGGTTTAAGAGTCAGGCTCTCGAGAGAACTAATTGTGATTACACTATTCTCAAGGACTCTATAGTTGGTGATAAGGCTTGGATTTATTACTATATGGATGGGGATAAGGAGAATAAGGGTTGTGCAGAATTCATTAAGATGGATGATAAGTGGTACTTTAATGGTCAGGAGTAGTTGTTTTCTTTACTCCTATCTTCATATGTGTAAACTCTAATACTGTTTTGCTATTTCTAAGCCACGAGTGGTGCCTCTCATAGTTTTACTACGGGTTATTAATCTGTATGGACTATTTTAGGGAGAGGGGCACTTTCTTGTTGCTCTCTACCTATTGAATTGATTAGGTGGGTAATAAAAGAGAGGATATCTTTCAAGATATCCTCTCTTTGTATTTACGATTACTATATGCTGTTGTTTAATATGACTCTTTGAATCTTGTTTATAGATTTGTCTATTATTTGATCTTGATTACAACCTTACCTTTGGCCCTACCTGTAGAAAGATAATCCACAGCTTGGTTGATTTGTTCAAATGGAAATATTTGATCCACTACTGGACGTATAATGCCGCGCTCTATCATGTTGGATATCTCTGTGAGTTGTATTGCATTGGGCATCATGAAGATGAATGAATAATCGATATTTAGTTCCTTTGATTTGTTTATCACTCTGCGGCTCATAAGGGATATGATGGTTCTAGCGAACCAGGATAGCTTCATCTGTTTGGTGGTGTTGGCATCGAGGGGTCCTGAGATGGATACTACTTTTCCTCCCTTCTTTAGTATATTCATAGATTTCTCTAGTGTCTTCTCATCTTGGGTGTTCAATACTATATCGTAGTTGCTCAAGAGATCTTCGAAGTTTTGATTCTTGTAGTCTATTACCACATCTGCACCAAGGCTTTTTACTAGTTCGCTATTCTTGGCACTTGTTGTGGTTGCCACTGTTGCACCAAGATATTTGGCTATTTGAATGGCATAGGTACCCACTCCTCCTGAGCCGGCTTGTATAAAGAGTTTATCTCCTTTCTTTAGTTGAGCCCTATCAACGAGTGCTTGCCATGCCGTTAGTGCCACTAATGGTACAGATGCTGCCTCTTCGAAGGTTATGTTTGTTGGCTTTAATGCCACAACATCCTCACTCACTGCTATATATTCGGCGAAAGAGCCTACATTATGAGGGCGTGTATATACTTCATCTCCTACCTTGAATCGTGTTACTTTCGTGCCCACTCCTACGACTATCCCCGAGAGGTCATGCCCTAGTATGAGGGGGAATTTGTAGGGTATCATCAATTTGAATTTACCGCTTTTTATCTTAAGGTCTATTGGATTTATGCTGGCTGAATGTATCTCTATGAGTAGTTCATTCTCACTTGGTTTTGGAGTAGGGAGATCTCTCAATTGTAGTTTCTCCTCTTCGCCATAGCGATTTAGTACGTAGGCTTTCATTTGTAGTTCTATTTAGATGTATCTATCTCTTGTCGTTGGTGAAATATTCGTGATCTATTTATTGACTCTTCTTTGCTAGGAGCTGATCTATCTCCATATATTTCTGTTTGATCAATCCTAATGCAAATGCTGCAGCTGAGGCTGTAAATACGGAGTAATCGAATGCTCCCTTTATTCCTGTGGAGAATGTCATTGCCATAGCGAACATCAACAGTAGTAGTGCGCTTAGTCTGGCCATTAGTTCTGTCTTAAACCCTATTAGTAAGCATATTCCAAAGAGTATCTCTGCTGTGGTTGCGATAGTTCCTGTAATTGGTAGAAATGTTTCTGGTAGCCATGGGTTTATTGTTTTGGTATAGTCAAGGAAGTTCTGCCAATTACCCCAAACGGATTGCTTGCCCCAGAGGCCAAATCTATCAGCAACGGCGGATAGGAAACTAAATGATAGTGAGATGCGTAGAAATAACTTAATGATATTTGTGCTCATGACTATTTGCTTTGTAATTGCTAGTAGTAATAACAAGTTCTATATGCAAATGTTTATTCGGCACTATTTATCTGATTATATAGTATTGGATAGGTCGTAGTTGGGGCTATATGTTACAAAAAAAGGGAGCTCCCTTAGGAACTCCCTTTTATATTTATCAAGCTCAATGAGCTCAATTATTGTCGATTACTTTGAAGCTTCTTCGATAGCAACTGCAACTGCAACAGTAGCACCTACCATTGGGTTGTTACCCATACCCAAGAATCCCATCATCTCAACGTGAGCAGGAACTGAAGAAGAACCAGCGAATTGAGCGTCACCGTGCATACGACCCATTGTGTCTGTCATACCGTATGAAGCAGGACCTGCACCCATGTTGTCTGGGTGAAGAGTACGACCTGTACCACCACCTGAAGCAACTGAGAAGTATTTTTTACCTAGTTCCATACACTCTTTTTTGTATGTACCAGCTACTGGGTGTTGGACACGTGTTGGGTTAGTTGAGTTACCTGTGATAGATACGTCAACACCTTCGCTACGCATGATAGCAACACCTTCACGAACGTCATCAGCTCCGTAGCAACGTACTTTCGAACGTAGACCTTCAGAGTATGATTTCATCATAACAACGTTTACATCACCTGAAGCGTAGTCAAACTGAGTTTGAACATATGTAAATCCGTTGATACGTGAGATGATTTGTGCTGCGTCTTTACCCAATCCGTTAAGGATTACACGTAGAGGCTCAGTACGTACTTTGTTTGCCATCTCAGCGATTTTGATAGCACCCTCAGCAGCCGCGAATGACTCGTGACCAGCAAGGAAAGCGAAACATTTAGTCTCTTCGCGAAGAAGCATAGCAGCCAAGTTACCGTGACCGATACCTACTTTGCGATCTTCTGCTACTGATCCAGGGATACAGAATGACTGAAGACCGATACCGATAACCTCAGCAGCTTCAGCAGCATTTGTGATACCTTTTTTGATAGCGATAGCAGCACCTACTACGTAAGCCCATTTAGCGTTTTCGAAACAGATAGCCTGAGTCTCTTCGCAGATTTGGTAAGGGTTGATTCCTTTAGCTTCGCAGATAGCTTTTGCCTCTTCGATATTTGCAATGCCGTATTTGTTCAACTCAGCGTTGATTTTAGCAATACGACGATCGTATGATTCAAATAACATATTCGTTAGTTGTTATAATTTTGTGTAATAGGATGTTTCGGGTGTAAACAATATTCTACTTAAAGTTTTTGTTTACGAAAAAGATCGAGATTAGAAAGTTCAATACCAACACAACCGCGCACATAGCTATGTAGCTACCCATTAGTGTGGGCAGTACCATGTAGCATACTGCTGCTGCAACGATAGTGACAGCGATGAGTATGTAGAGGATGCGAAGTATTATACTTTTTCTATTCATGACGAGGATCGATATATTTTACAGCCTCGTTGAAACGACCGTAAGAACCTTTAGCTTTTTCCAAAGCTTCGTTTGCATCGATACCTTTTTTGATCATATCCATGAAACGTCCAAGGTGTACGAATTCGTAACCGATAGTTTCGCCGTCAGCATCCAAAGCCATACGAGTACAGTATCCTTCTGCCATCTCTAGGTAACGAGGACCTTTTGCCAAAGTACCGAACATTGTTCCTACTTGTGAGCGAAGACCTTTACCCAAATCCTCAAGACCAGCACCGATTGGTAGACCATCTTCAGAGAATGCAGACTGTGAACGTCCGTAAACGATTTGTAGGAACAATTCGCGCATTGCTACGTTGATTGCATCACAAACAAGGTCAGTGTTCAAAGCCTCTAGGATAGTTTTTCCTGGAAGGATCTCTGATGCCATTGCTGCAGAGTGAGTCATACCAGAACAACCAACAGTTTCGATCAAAGCTTCTTGGATGATACCCTCTTTGATGTTCAATGTCAATTTACATGTACCTTGTTGAGGAGCACACCAACCCACACCGTGTGTCAAACCAGAGATGTCAACAACCTCTTTTGCTTTCATCCATTTTCCTTCTTGTGGAATTGGAGCTGCACCGTGGTTTGGTCCTTTTTTCACGATGCACATTTGCTCTACTTCGTGTGAATAATTCATGTCTGTCCTTATTATGTTTAGTAAAAATGTATGTTGCTTCATCTATTTAAAAGCCTTGCAAAGTTAAAAATTTAATCCTTTTATGCCAAAAGAAAAGCGTTCATTTAGACTTCTTTGTAGTGTCTAAATGAACGCTTTTAGCGTTTGTTGATGAATTATTTACAGCTTTTTACCTAATTTGCTAACTTCATATAGCAAAATGGTAAAAAGTGGTTTTCCTCTTTGTTTGCTCCTCAGCTATTCTCGCGTTGCATGAGTTCTGCAAATTCGTAGGTCATACGTCTTAATATGCTGATTATCCTCACGAGTATCTCCTCTATTTTGTCAGTTGAGTAAACGAATAGTTCTACTGTGGATATGAGGTAGTTGTTGTGTATGAATATTTTCCCGGCTTTATAGGTTGAGTTTAGTTTGTTTGCCACTCGCAGACTGCGCTCATACTCTTGGAGGTCGTCAACTCGCCAGAAGTTTGGGAGGATGAGCCTGACAAATCCAGGGTCATCTTCCGAGAGAGAGAAGTACATGGATACACCTTCTACCTTGAAGGCTACATCTCCGTCTTCGTCAATAGCTGGGCGATAACCCTCATCGAGAAGGTAGCTTAATATTTTCTCTTTCATGTTATGTGGGGTTTATTACGTATCTATAACATATCTTATTACAGATACGTAAACAAACAAGAGCCTAAAACAGTTTGTTTCAGGCTCTTGTTTTTATTCGAATCGTATTGATTTGGCGGGTGCTATTCTTGCAATTATCATTGATGGTGCAATGAGCATCAGTAGTGTTATGGCTAGTGTTCCTAGATTTAGTAGCAGTATGTGTATGATGTTTAGCTCTATTGGTACTTTACTTAGGTAGTACATCTCTGGGTCGAGCGATAGGGGTTTGAGGTATAGCTGTATCATTGCTAGTGTTATCCCTAGTATATTACCCCATAGTAATCCTCTGCTTATTAGTAGTGCCGAGAGGTAGAGGAATACTTTGCGTATGCTCTTGTTGTCGGCTCCTTGTGCTTTGAGTATCCCTATCATATTTGTTCGCTCGAGGATGATGATCAGTAGCCCGGAGATCATGGTGAATCCAGCCACGAGTACCATCAGGGTTAGTATGACCCATACGTTGACATCGAGTAGGTCGAGCCATGAGAAGATCTGAGGGTTGAGCTCAACCACCGAGCGCACGTAGTAGTCGTTGCCATCCGCATCGGGGCTCTTCTGCATCTGGTAGAAGAGTCGGTCTGTGGTCTGCTCTAGTTGGTTGAAGTTGTGTGTGATTATCTCCACGCCGCTCACTTGATCTGCTCGCCATTGGTTTAGGCGTTGCACTTGTTGTAGGTCGGCGTATACTATTAGTTTATCTAGCTCTGCTAGGTCGGTCTTGTATATGCCACGTACGTGATATTTGCGCATTCGCAGCTGCTCCTGCACGAAGTATGCCATGAAGCTATCTCCTGTTTTTAGCTTCAGTTGGTTGGCTATGGTTTGTGAGATCAGAACGTCGTTGCTGCTCACTGTGGTGTCTGATTTTGAGTTGAGCGATCTTCCCTCTACGAGGTGTTGCTCTATGAAGCTCCAATCGAAATCATCATCTACTCCCTTGAGTATGATGCCTTGAAACTCCTCTTCGCTTTTTATTATGCCTGGTTTTAAGGCAAAGCGTTCGGCATGTTTTATCTCGGGATCAGAGAGTAGGGTAGCCATCATTGTGGAGTCGGCAACGATGGGGTTTGTGTCTAGGTTGCTACTATTATCTAGTGAGCTTATCTGTATGTGTGAGCCAAAGCCGATCACCTTTGACCTTATCTCGTTCTTGAATCCAAGAACTATGGCCACTGATAGTATCATCACGGCTAGGCCTAGTGCGATACCAATAGTAGCAATACGAACAGCAGGGAGAGAAACCTGTTTCTCTCCCTGCTGTTTTGAAAATAGTTTACGTGCTATGAATAGTTCAAATCTCATATTCTTCTTGTTTGTGTAGTCGTACCTCCTTCTTTTTAGGTGATACTCTTCCAGGGTAGGCCTCGAGTGCCTTCTCAAGTACTATGAGTGCTTTCTCTAGCTCTTCGCGTTTGAGAACGTATGCTATGCGTACTTGGTCAATGCCGAGTCCAGGCGTTTTGTAGAATCCTGATGCAGGTGCCATAAAGATGGTCTCACCATTATAGTCAAAATCGCTCAAGCACCATGCGCAGAACTTGTCTGCATTATCTACGGGCAGTTTAACTACGGTATAGAAGGCTCCGTTTGGCATTGGAGAGAAGACTCCCTCTATGCGGTTTAGTCCTTCGATGAGGCAGTTGCGTCTCTCGATATATTCGTCGTATACTGCGCTTAGGTACTCTTGTGGTGCGTCGAATGAGGCCTCTGCACATAGCTGACCAAGTAGTGGTGGGCTGAGGCGTGCTTGCGCAAACTTCATTACAGCTGCTTTGACCTCTTCGTTGCGGGTCACGAGCATACCTATTCTGATGCCACACTCGCTGTAGCGTTTTGACATGGAGTCAATCATCACTACGTTCTGCTCTATCCCTTTGAGGTTTAGTGCCGAAAGGTATGGTTTGTCTGTATAGCAAAACTCGCGATATACCTCATCCGAGAATAGGTATAGGTTGTGCTTTTTGACTAGTTGTGACAACTTCTCAAGCTCTTCGTCTGTATAGAGATAGCCTGTTGGGTTGTTTGGGTTGCAGATCAAGATGGCTTTAGTGCACTCTGTGATGAGTGCCTCGAACTGTTCGATTGGGGGTAGTGCGAATCCATTCTCTATTGATGATGGTATTGTCTTTACCACTACTCCTGCTGTCACAGCAAAGCCTAGATAGTTGGCATAGGTTGGTTCGGGAACTATTAGTTCGTCGCCTGGGTCGAGGCATGCCATGAATGTCATGTTAAGGGCCTCAGATCCTCCTGTGGTGACAACTATCTGCTCTGTGTTTAGCTCTATGTTGAACTTCTTGTAATAGCTTACCAGCTTCTTTCGAAGAGATAGTATCCCTTCGCTGGGGCTATATTCCAAGATGGTTCTCTCTAGATTGTGCATAGCATCTAGTCCCTCTTGTGGTGTTTTTATGTCCGGTTGTCCGATGTTAAGCGGATAAACTTTCACTCCTCTATTTCTTGCTTCTGTAGCCAATGGGGCTAATTTACGGATTGGTGACGCAGGCATAATGATGCCGCGCTTAGATATGTTCAACATAGACTTTAAGATGTATAAAAAATTTAGATTCAAGGATTTCTCCTGCAAAGCTAACATTTCTATACAAAGTACAAAGTAATTTAGTGATAACTTTTATGTCAAATGAACTCACTAAGCTCTAACCAACGCATAGTCTTTTCGTCAATCTCATCGATCACCTCTTTGATACGTGCAGATTTGGATATAAGTTCCTCGTTGGATAGAGTGCCTGAGCTCATAACTCTCTCTAGTTCTTCCTTTTCAAGCTCTAGGGTAGGTAGCTGCGTCTCTATCTGTTCGAACTCTCTTTTTTCGTTGAATGATAGGCGTCTCTTCTCCTCTGGTGCTCTTTCAGGTTTGCTGTTTTTAGGAGCTGGAGCTGGAGTGTTGTTGCTCTTCTGGTTGTTTTCTTCCTCCAGTTGCAGCTCCTTCCAGGCTCGATAGTGGGAGTAGTGTCCAGGGAAGTCTTTGAGCTTGCCCATGCCTTCGAATACGAGTATGTGGTCTACTACCTTGTCCATGAAGTAGCGGTCGTGGGATACGACTATCACACACCCTCTGAACGATGCTAGATACTCCTCTAGGATGTTTAGAGTGACGATATCTAGGTCGTTGGTTGGCTCATCGAGAACAAGGAAGTTGGGGTTTTGCATCAAGATAGTACATAGATATAGTCTACGACGCTCTCCTCCGCTGAGTTTATACACGAAGTTGTGTTGTGTCTCTGGAGGGAAGAGGAAGTGTTGTAGCATCTGCCCAGCGGTGATCTTTGTGCCGTCGCCCATGTCTATCACCTCTGCCACGTTGCGCACAACGTCTATCACCTTCATATTATCATCAAAGGCTAGTCCATCCTGGCTGTAATATCCAAAGCGAACTGTCTCACCTATATCTATGGTACCACTGTCAGGAGCCACCTTGCCCATAAGCATCTTGATGAAGGTCGACTTTCCTGTTCCGTTGTTGCCGACTATACCCAGTTTCTCATATCTTGAGAATATGTAGCTGAAGTCATTAAGTATGATGAGGTCCTCAAACTTCTTGTTTAGGTGTTCGATTTCAAAAATCTTATTACCAATATAGCTCGATTTCACGCCAAGCTGCACAGAGCCCTTCTCGCGCTCTTGTTGTGCTTTTTGTTCAAGTTCGTAGAAGGCGTCTACTCGGTATTTAGCTTTAGTGCCACGAGCCTTAGGTTGGCGACGCATCCACTCAAGCTCTTTGCGCAGTAGGTTGTTGGCTCTATCTGTCTCTGCATTTTGTGAGTTGAGTCTCTCTTCTCTCTTCTCAAGATAGTAGCTATAGTTGCCCTTGTATGTGAATAGTGAACGGCGATCTATCTCGATGATCTCGTTACATACTCTGTCTAGGAAGTATCTATCGTGGGTAACCATCAAAAGGCTGATGCGCGACCTGTTGAGATACTCCTCTAGCCACTCGGTCATATCTAGATCGAGGTGGTTGGTAGGCTCATCAAGTATCAGGAGTTCTGGTTCAGAAATCAACACATTAGCCAGGGCCACGCGCTTGAGCTGACCACCCGATAGCTCGGAGATCTTCTGATTGAAGTCGCGTATCTTTAGTTGTGAAAGGATCTGTTTGGCTCTCTGCTCATAGTCCCAAGCCTTGAAGCTATCCATCTTGTGGAGCACCTCGTCTAGGCCTGAGTGATCGTCGGAGTTCATGATTCTCTCATACTCGGCTATGGTTCTCACCGTCTCGCTGTCCGATTCGAAGCAGGCTTCGAGAACGGTCAAGTGTGGCGGGTATGAGGGATCCTGCGAGAGGTATCCCACACGAAGGTCGCGGCGAAAGACAACAGCGCCGCTGTCGTAATCCTCCTTACCCGTGAGTATATTCATAAGGGTTGTCTTGCCGGTTCCGTTTTTTGCAATCAGACCAACACGATCCCCTTCGTTGATTCCAAAAGATATATTTTCAAACAGCACAAGGTCGCCAAAGGATTTGGTTAGCCCATCCACCTGTAGATTTATCATATACTATAATAAGTTGTGATACAAAATTGAGTTTGCCACAAAAGTAGAGAATTAAGAGTATATCGCACCCCTTATCCATATAAATTATATATAAAAGCAAGGGAGAGTAAATAAGGGATGGGCATATTTGCATGGTTGATAGGAAATTCATACCTTTGCATCGCTTTTGAAGATTCTATCGTGTGATGGGAAAATTAAGGGGCATTAATTACTTAATTTTGAGTAACACAAACAAATTAAAAAAATGAAAACATTTGCACTTTCAGGCGTAGCTCGCGCAGACTACGGTAAAAAAGCAACGAAAGCAGTTCGTGCTACAGAGTCAATTCCAGCAGTACTTTACGGTGGTAGCGAAGTTATCACGTTCAGCGTAACTGAGGCTGACGTTAAAAACTTGATCTACACTCCAGAGGTATTCGTTATCGATTTGACTATTGGTGACAAAACTGTTAAGGCTGTATTGAAGGATCTTCAATTCCACCCAGTGACAGACAAAGTTCTTCACATCGACTTCCTAGAGGTATTCGAAGACAAAGCTATCGTATTCGAAGTTCCTGTTAAACTAGAAGGTCTTGCTGAAGGTGTTAAGCAAGGGGGTAAATTGGCTCTTGAGATGCGTAAACTACGCGTTAGAGCTCTTTACAACAACATCCCTGAGTTCTTGACTATCAACGTTTCTGAGTTGGGTCTTGGTAAAACAGTACAAGTTGGTCAGCTTTCTTACGAGAACCTAGAATTGGTTAACTCGAAAATGGCTGTTGTTTGTGCGGTTAAACTAACACGTGCAGCTCGTGGTATGATGGCTGCTGCTGCGAAAAAAGGGAAATAATATTTCATTATTATAGCTTTTCGCATTGCGATAAAAAGAGAGGGTGCTCCACTTGTGGGGCACCCTCTCTTCGTATTAATAACCATTTGTGCTCTAATAAGGTACACCGTCAACGGTGAACAGCCATGATAAAAGAAGGCCTATGGCTACGGCAAGAGCAATAAGTAGCCATATTATTCTATACTCTAGTTTCAAGTGACGTAGCAAGGGCACTCTCGAGCTAAAGTTGTCCAAAGACTCAAGCATCGGGCTAACTTGGTTCTCACCCTTGCCGTAGCTACTCCTATATCCATTTATCTTCATTATCGAGAGTGCCTCCTGGAGTTGCTCCTCAGGCACTTGCAGCTCTGCATAGCCTATATTAGCATAACCCCCAAAGATCTGAGTAGTGGCCTCATCCTTGAATTGGCAATCTATACCCTCGGATTCGAGAAGTGAGCGGAGCATTGCTCCGCTATTTATGTTTGAGAAAGTAGCAATAGTGATGAGTCTCGACATAGTTACCATGCTGTTTGGGTTTATATTTATATCTTCTCCAATAGTTTGAGTTCAGCCTTAGGGTAGTGTCTCTCGAGATACTCTTTCAAATACTCCAGAGTGCTCTTCTCTATGATTGGGTCTCCAGCTGGATAGAGGTTGTAGATAAGCATATCCACCTCAAGACCTCTTTGGCGAATAGCCTCAAGGGTGAGTAGTGTGTGGTTGATGCTCCCTAGTTTGCCCGAGGTGACAACTATCACAGGATATTTATGCTCCTGCATATAGTCTATGGTTAGATAATCCTTTGTGATTGGAACCATCACACCCCCTGCACCCTCAAGAAGAACAACCTCATAGCTCATTGCCAACCTCTCCGTGGCTGACTTTATAACATCTAGATCTATCTTTTTGTTGTCTATCTCTGCTGCAAGATGTGGAGAGCATGGGTAGCTCATCACTATAGGGCAGCTATCACCGTTGAGGTCAACCTCCTGTAGGGGTATGCCCATCAGTCGTCTGTGCTCCACTATATCCTCCGACGGAGCCTCACACCCCGTCTGTATCATCTTCTGTGTGATCACATTAACACCCTTTTCGAGCAGCTCCTTAGCCAATATGCCAGTGGCAGCTGTCTTTCCTACGTTGGTGTCTATGCCCGTAACGAAATATACCCCCCTCATTATTTATTGCCATTTATTAGTTTAGCAAAAGCCTTAGGGATATAGTTTATTATATCACCAGCTTTCATCGCATGTTGAGTTAGATCCTCAGCTGCTAGGTCAGCCGCTAGACCATGAAGGTAACACCCTAATAGTGCTGCCTCAACCTGGTTGTATCCCTGAGTGAGTAGTGAGAGTAGTATTCCTGTTAATACATCTCCAGACCCACCGTTTGCCATGCCAGGGTTACCTGTTGGGTTGAAGTATACCTCACCATTAGGTAGTACAGAGGCTGTGAATGCACCTTTTAATATGATGATCACTCTTAGTTGATTAGCCAATTTCTTAGCCTTCTCTAGGCGGTCGAACTCTGAGGCTGACTCACCAAACATACGGTCAAACTCCTTAGGATGAGGCGTCAGAATGCTACCCGGAGTGATGTTATTAGCCAACCTCTTATCTTTGGCGATAAGATTCAGGGCGTCAGCATCGAGTATGGTGTTTGGGTTACGACGATTCATGAATGCACTAAATGCACTTACGCACTCATCGGAGCTACCAAGCCCTGGCCCAATAGCAATTGCGCTATATCCATCCAGTGAAGGAACCTTCGAGAAGCTCAGTAGTGAGTTGTCTGGGCTGAAGATTGCCTCAGGCAGAGTGCTTTGGACGATGATGTTGGCAGAGCGCGTAGCATGAAGGGTCAGTAGGCCCATGCCACAACGAAGAGCGGCTCCTGCTGCTAGCTGTGCTGCACCCATCATACCCACAGAGCCTGCGATGAGTAGTCCATGTCCGAAGTCACCTTTGTGAGCAAAGGTAGAGCGACTCTTGATCACCGAGGCAATCTGGTCGTGCTCCACTATCTGGTGTGGAGATACTGTTTCACTCACAGCCTCCTCGTCAAGCTCAAGATCGACGACCTTCCACTTACCTATGTACTGCTCGTTATCCCTAAAGAGGAATGATAGTCGAGGAGCGTTGAAGGTTAGTGTCAGATCAGCCTTTATGATTGCCTCAGGGTTGTTCAGACTGTTGTTCTCACCGAATAGTCCAGATGGTATGTCAATAGATACAACATACGAGCTGGAGTTGTTTATATATTTTACTATGCCCGCAAACCCACCATCTAGAGGTTTGTTGAGTCCCGTACCAAACATACCATCCACGATCACCGTTCTTGAGGTGAGCACAGGAGGGGTGAACGAGTTGATCACCTCATAGAGCTCAGCTCTATCTTCGTTGGCATGAATCTCACGCATATGAGTACACTCGGGCGAGAGTGTGCGCGAGGGGCAGATCAAGTAACACTTGGTGCTATAACCCTGCTCGGTCAATATCTGAGCCACTGCAAGTGTGTCACCTCCGTTGTTGCCTGGTCCAGCAAAGAGAACGAATGGCGTAGTGGTGTCCCATCTATCCATCAACTCCTGCGCTATTCTGTATGCAGCTCGTTGCATTAATTGGATAGAGTCGATACCTTGTCGCTCAATCGTTAGCTTTTCTATCTCCTTTATTTCGGCAGTTCTGAATAGTTTCATATAGCTTATCTCGTTATTTATTTGCAAAAATAACGGAACGAAGCAAAATAGGAGCGAAACGAGTCAAAGAAATTTGTTATCTCTGAAAAAGAGTGGTAACTTTGACGACTTTATTTTCGGAAGCATACCAAGCTGTAATAATAACAATATCTATCTGTCGCTTGGTTATCCACACGTTTAGAGAAGAAACAACTGATAAATTATGAATTTAATTCAAGTAAAGGATAAAACGTTCAAACCGTTTATCTCTTATGAAACATTGCAGGAGAATATTGCTCGTGTAGCAAAACAGATGAATGAAGAGTTGGCTGGTAAAGACCCTCTTTTTGTTGGGGTACTTAATGGCTCTTTCATGTTCATTGGTGACCTTATGAAGTATGTGACTGTTCCCTCAGAACTTTCATTCATCAAACTAGCCTCTTACGAGGGTACTGAGTCTACTGGCTCTGTTAAGAAGATCTTTGGTCTTAACGAATCAATCGAAGGTAGAACAGTGGTTGTACTTGAGGATATCGTAGACACAGGCCGCACCATCGAGAGACTACTCAAAGATCTAGCTGAGCTTAAACCAGCTGAGGTGAAGATCGCTTCACTTTTGGTTAAGCCTGACGCTATCGTTTGTGACATCACAGTTGACTATGCTGTAATGGAGATACCAAACGACTTCATCGTAGGATATGGTCTAGACTATGACGGATATGGCCGTAACCTTAAGGATATATACGTTATCCACGAGTAAGCTCAAATACAATATATATATAGGATCGAGAAAATATTCATTCATTGATATAACAGTATAAGTATTATGTTGAACATTGTAATTTTTGGTGCCCCAGGTTCTGGTAAAGGAACACAGAGTGATTTGATTAAAGAGAAATACAACCTGTATCACATCTCTACAGGTGACGTTCTACGTGCAGAGATCAAAAACGGTACTCAACTAGGTAAAACAGCTGAGGAGTTCATCTCTAAAGGACAATTAGTGCCTGATCAACTTATCATCGATATGCTTGCTTCTGTACTAGACGCAAACAAAGGTGTTAACGGTGTTATCTTTGACGGATTCCCGCGTACTACTCCTCAAGCTATCGCACTTTCGGCTATGTTGAAAGAGAGAGGCACTGAGGTGAGTGGCGTTGTTGCTCTAGAGGTAGAGGAGCAAGAGCTTATCCAGAGATTGCTTAAGCGTGGTGAGATCTCAGGTCGTTCTGATGACAACCTAGAGACTATCAAGAGCCGTCTTGACGTTTACAACAACCAAACTACTCCTCTTATCGACCACTACAAGGCTGAGGGTAAATATATCGGAATCCACGGTATGGGATCTATCGAAGAGATCTTCTCACGTATCGCTGGATCTATCGACCAACTTTAATAGAATAAATTAAGACTAACTCCCCTATGGGGCAACCTCTAGGGGAGTAGTCACTCCAATTGTATATGGAATCAAATTTCGTCGACTACGTAAAAATCTACTGCCGTTCGGGCAAAGGGGGGGCTGGTTCTCGCCACCTTCATCGTGATAACTGGACCCAAAAAGGGGGACCAGATGGTGGTGATGGTGGGCGCGGAGGGCACATCATTCTTCGTGCAAACCGCAACTACTGGACACTGATCCACCTCAAGTTCCAACGCCACGTCTTTGCTGGACACGGCGAATCGGGTAGCTCTAGCCGAAGCTTCGGCAAGGATGGAGCTGACCAAGTCATCGAGGTGCCTCTGGGTACTGTTGTCTATGACGCTGATACTGGCGAGTTTATGTGCGATATCACCGAGGATAAACAAGAGATTGTACTTATCAATGGTGGTCGTGGAGGGCTAGGAAACTGGCACTTCCGTAGCTCAACAAACCAAACTCCGCGCTATGCACAACCAGGTGAGCCTGCCATCGAGAAGACAATCATCTTGGAGCTCAAGATGTTGGCTGACGTTGGTCTGGTTGGTTTCCCTAATGCAGGTAAATCAACACTGCTAGCCTCTGTATCTGCAGCTAAACCTAAGATTGCCGACTACCCATTTACAACGCTCGAGCCAAACTTGGGCATTGTTAAGTATCGCGACAATCGCTCATTCGTGATGGCCGACATTCCGGGTATAATCGAAGGCGCAGCTGAAGGTCGTGGTCTCGGTCTCCGATTCCTACGCCACATCGAACGAAACTCTGCTCTTCTGTTCATGGTCCCAGCTGATGCTGACGATATAGCTAAGGAGTACCAAATACTTCTTGGTGAGCTTCAACAGTTCAACCCAGAACTATTGGACAAACAGAGAATACTTGCAATCACAAAGTCTGATATGCTTGACGACGAGCTCATCGAGGAGATCAAACGCGAACTACCTCAAGGCGTTCGTGTACTATTCATCTCATCCGTGACTGGTTATAACATACAGCAACTCAAGGATATGATTTGGGAGGTGTTGAACAGCGAGGAGAATCGCGAAATCAAACTAACCCACCGCAACCTTGACGTTAAGCAGGTATACAGCGATGACGACGAGGATGTAGAGTATTTCGATGAGGATGAGTATGAGGATTACGACGAATTCGACTTCGATGACGAAGATTAATCAAATCACACCCACAAGGTGATGATAGATTGAGATAATCATATATATAATAAGAGAGAGGGTAGGCAATCAATATGCCTATCCTCTCTCTTATTATATATATCCTCTCCACTGATATTTCTCTATTACCACACCTTACTAACCAACTTTTTATTATATATTTGTAATGTCTTACCGTAGGAGCTATAGACCCAAACGGTGTTCGCAATTGCTAATTCATGGTTATTATTAAGTTAATCCAGCTCGTTAACATGGACAAAAACTTCGTTAATATCATTCAAATAGACTTAAAATCAACAGTTAAGCTGTTGAGCTACAATGCATTGCAACACAACGGGTCAGAGACCTACTTCCACTACAACAAGGA
>JBOFEN010000044.1:0-36815 GCA_051648105.1 Bacteroidales bacterium | reverse complement strand
CTTAACCATGTCGGCAGTAAGAAACTCTGGAGAACCTAGTGCAGCTATAATAATGTCAGCTCTAAGGCACTGCTCTTTCAGGTCTTTTGAATAGCTGTGACAAACAGTGACAGTTGAATTGCCTGGATTGCTCTTCTGCATCATTAGTGCAGCCATAGGTTTACCTACAATATTACTTCTTCCTAGGATTACGCAATGTTTGCCAGCTGTCTCAATCTCATATCTCTTTAGTAGCTCCATAATACCTGCAGGTGTTGCAGATACGAAGCATGGTAGTCCAATTGACATTCTACCAACGTTTATTGGATGGAATCCATCAACATCTTTCTTGAAGTCTATGGCCTCAATAATCCGTTGTTCGTTTATATGTTTTGGTAGGGGAAGTTGGACTATGAATCCATCAATCTCAGGGTTGTTATTTAGCAGTTCTACTTGCTTTATAAGTTCATCTTCGCTCACATTACTCTCAAGTCTTATCAGTGTTGAGTCAAATCCTACCTGTTCGCAAGCTTTTACTTTGTGTGCCATGTATGATTCACTTCCTCCATCGTTTCCAACAAGTATAGCAGCAAGGTGGGGTGTTTTACCTCCATTTGATTTAATTAGATTCACCTCTGAGGCTATCTCTCTCTTTATTTGGTCAGCTATAGCTTTCCCGTCAATTAGCTTTGTCATTAAGTAAATGTTTTCTGGGTATTATAAAACAAAAGGGTGTTACTCCCTACGCAATGTTTTGCGTAGGGTATAACACCCATCTATTATTTGATCATTTATTTGCGCTTAAGTCCACCCATCATTTTGCCAGCACTCTTTGTGTTGGTAACGAGTTTCATAATCTTACGAGTCTCTTCAAATTGCTTAAGTAGTCTGTTTACATCTTGTATAGTAGTACCACTACCTTTAGCAATACGAGTTCTACGAGAGCTATTTAAGATTTCAGGATTTGAACGCTCTGTTGGAGTCATTGAGTAGATGATTGCTTCAACGCTCTTGAATGCGTTATCATCAATGTCAAGATCCTTAATAGCTTTACCTACACCAGGTATCATAGAAGCAAGGTCCTTTAGGTTACCCATTTTCTTGATTTGGTTTATCTGGCTTAGGAAGTCGTTGAAGTCGAATTGGTTTTTTGCAATTTTCTTCTGTATACGACGAGCCTCCTCTTCATCATACTGCTCTTGTGCGCGTTCTACTAGTGAAACGATGTCACCCATACCTAGGATACGGTCAGCCATACGTTGTGGGTAGAATACGTCAATAGCTTCCATTTTCTCGCCAGTACCAACAAATTTAATTGGTTTGTCAACGATAGTACGGATTGAAAGTGCTGCACCACCACGTGTATCACCGTCAAGTTTTGTAAGAACTACACCATCAAAGTTTAGGCGGTCGTTGAACTCTTTTGCTGTGTTTACAGCATCTTGACCAGTCATAGAGTCTACAACGAAGAGTGTTTCTGTTGGGTTGATAGCCTTTTTAATTGCTGCTATCTCACTCATCATCTGCTCGTCTATTGCTAGACGACCCGCAGTATCTACAATAACAAGATCGTGGTTGTTTTTATTTGCATATTCGATACCAGCAAGAGCAATTGATACTGCATCCTTATTGTCAAGGTCTGAATAAACAGGTACGCCTATCTGCTCACCTAAAATACGAAGCTGCTCAATTGCGGCTGGACGGTAGATGTCACAAGCAACAAGAAGTGGGTTCTTTGCACGCTTGCCTTTAAGCATCTTAGCCAACTTACCAGAGAAGGTTGTTTTACCCGATCCTTGAAGACCAGACATTAAGATGATAGCTGGTTTGCCATCCAAATTTACGTCAACAGAGTCGCTACCCATTAGAAGGACAAGCTCATCGTGTACGATCTTGACCATCAGCTGGCTAGGTTTTACAGATGTGAGAACATCCATACCTAGTGCTTTTTGTTTAACTGTGTCAGTAAATGTTTTTGCAACTTTGTAGTTAACGTCAGCATCCAAAAGGGCACGACGAACATCCTTAAGTGTTTCGGCCACATTGATCTCTGTAATATGACCCTCTCCTTTTAGTATCTTAAATGAGCGCTCAAGCCTGTCGCTAAGATTTTCAAACATAATTATATCCTTGATTTTATATTATATTTCACATAAAGTGCAAAGTTAGTAAATTTAGCGTGAAAATAGAAGCTACAGGTAGCAAAAAAGGTGCTTACCTCTCTGGGGATAAAACAATCAATCCATCCTTAGGCTTGGATAGGTGTGTGCCTATACTTTTAAGATTATTAGCAGATATAGTTACGCTACTAGTTGATGAAAGTGAGTAGTTAACTATTCCCATATCAACTAGTGCAGCTCTTAGTAAAGGCTCACTATTGTAATCACCCAACTCACCTAGAGGTATTGTTAGGTTGGTTTCATTTAGCTCATCTATATAGATGTCAGGTGTGAAACCATCTCTATAGTTTGATTCTCTTTTTGAGTTGTATATTTTCACTGTAATAGGTTGAAGTATAACACCAGGGTGGTTTACTTCATCTTTTATTTCGTAAGACCCAACGTTTTTACCTTCCGTCACTGTGCCAATATGTTTCACACTCATATAAGGTCTAAGTGCATTTATCACTAGCTCACTTGCCGATGCTGTATACTCTGTTCCTATCACATAGAGTCTATCAAGATTTAGATTGTTTGATCTAACAGTGGTTGATGATGAAAATTGAGTTACACCGTGATTACTCCCGAAATTGTTGACGTATTTAGCTTCAAGTGTAGGGTTATACTCCTGTATTGAGAAGACACTGTTTATATTGGCTTGTTTGACTAGCATAGTGCTCAATATTTGGCAAGATGAGATATAACCACCACCATTGTATCTAAGGTCAAGAACAAACTCAGAAACACCCGCCGTTTTGAAACGTCCAAAAGCAGCTATCATCTGATTATCCCAGCTCTTGTCTTCAAACCCATTAGGACCTGTAGAGAAGCTGTTATAAGCTAGATATCCAATTTTGGTGCCATTTACCTCAATTATCTCCTCTTTTAAGAATGGTGTCTCCTCAATTGAGTAGGATGCTTGTAGAGTAAATGTGTCATCAGCTACAATGTTGTATTGTCCTCCAGAGATCTCTAGATGTCCTCTAGTTACTTGAGCTTCTCCTCCTGCTTGGAGTTTTGTATAGTCTGTGATTGGTGCGCCATTGTATCTGATTAACCAATCACCTCTTTTTATACCAGACTTTTCCGCAGCTGAACCGGGATTGACAAAAAGTACACGTAATATCTCTTGAGTCTCACTAACTAAGTATCTAATGAAGAATATACCATAACTATTTGTGAAAGACGCAGCTTTGGTAGATTCACTAGTGGTTATATGGGAGTAGTAGTATTTTCTGTTACTACTTGTGTATTTAGCCTCTTGGTCAGAGAGTAGAGACGCAAAAAAGTCGGCGTGAGAACTTTTAGTGTTTAAGCTAGATAGTCTTGGTACATCCATATTCCAAAGGTATTCATCGGACATTTTTTGGTGTATCCACTCATTTGTCAGCTCCGTTTTGCTTTTAGTGTTAGAAGGATTACTTGGTTCATCCTTATCGTCTCCGCAGCTAAAGAAAAGAAGCGAAGCTCCAATTATAGACCAGGTTAATAACTTTTTCATACGATATATGGTATTGGTTAAAAAAATGCTCTTGGTTATATAAACTACCACTCTACTACAATATCTGTATATATTGGTAGATGGTCGCTAAACCCACCTTCATACTTCCAACCGTAGAATGTTCTGAATGGTCTTACGTGATTACTGTTTGGAACACTCTTTAGTAGAAATGGAGCTGTAAAGATAGTGTATTTATTTACTAATAGATATGTTGATTTTGTATTATTTAGCATGCTGTTTGATATAAATATATGATCAATCTCTTCCCATCTACCTTTGTAATAGTAAGTTCCCATATCTTGGTTGTTGGTCGTGAGCCTATGAATTGACTTGCCAGGGGCATCATTATTATGTTCGGTAAGGATTTTAACCGTATTCGATTTTTCATCGTCGTTAAAATCTCCCATTATTATTGATAATGCATTTGTTCTAATGCTTTGAACAGAGTCAATCTTTAATTTCAGATATCTAGCCACATGTTCTCTGGCAGGTGTGCTTTCAGCTATGCCTGATGAGCGTGAGGGTAGGTGGCAAACGAAAATATCAAGTGTGTCACCAGAGAGGAGCAGGCCCTCTGCATGTAGTATATCCCTTGTTGGGCGACGTTTGAGGTGAGATAAGTCAATACTATAGCTACTATTCTTAAGGAGTTTGAATTGGTGTCGTTGGTATAGAAGGGCTGTGTTTATTCCACGAGGGTCAGGTGAATTAGTAATAATATATCTATAATCAAGGTTTTTTAGAGGAGAATAGCGAGTGAGTCTTAGTAGAATAGAGTCACTCTCTACTTCGCAAAGTCCAATAATAGATGGCGGCTGCCACCCTCCAATAGAGGTAATCACCTTAGATAACATCTTTAGCTTCTTATTCACTCTTCCGGCGTGCCATCTTCTTGTGCCATTAGGTAAGAATTCGTCGTCCATCTTTAGTGTGTCGTCATAGCAGTCGAATAGATTTTCTACATTATAAAACATAACGCGCAGACTCTCCTTATGAAGTGTCTGCGCGTTGCATATAGAGGAAATGATAATAATATGTGCTATTATCGCCTTTCTCATAGATGTATTTATTGGTGTTTCTACTCTTTAAACTCAAAGGCTCCAATGTCAGGGGTGTTTGCCTCCAAGCGATTAACACCATAGAAATCTAAAATGTTCAGAGTCGAATAGTAGCTGTTTGCCGAATCTACTGCTGGGCTGTCGCTTAATACTCTAAAGTCAAAGTTGTAGTTGATACCCAATAGATTGAACTTAGGATCTTGATTCCATATTATATCTTTCCATATAGAGCCATCTTCTTCACTTTTTCGAATAATACAGTTGTCAAAGAGTAGCTTGTTAACCACAATGTCTATATCTACTTTTACTTCATCTCGTACCCTTCCATAAATAATGGAGTTGGCCGCTAGTAGGTTTGTGTGGCTATTGCCAGCTAATTGTAGTGCAGCGCCTCTTGATGAGGCAAAGGGGTAGTAGTCTGCAAGTGTACAGTGAATAAATTGGTAGTTACCACCCTCCAATCTTACAGCTCCATATTCGGCGTTTGAGAATTGTGATCCAAGTGCAATGATATTACAATCTTTAGCCCACAAAGCGTTACGATTACTGTTGTGAACTATAGAGTTTTCAAATGTGGCCTTAACCATATTTGCATTAGAAGAGTCTGCAATCACCCCGTGTAGAGTTGAGTTGATAATAGTGTGTCTGAAGATATTATCAAAACTATTTTCAGTTATCTCTATTCCATTCCACTCTCCTGCCATCTGTTCATAGCTTAGGTCGGGCAATATTTTATCTAGTCTATCACCTCTAAGAATTACAGGCTTGCCTACCTCTCCCATGGATAGTAGTTTGCCATTGATCTTTAATTTTGCTCCAGAGTGGAAGAAGAGTTTGCAACCTGCTTCAAGTGTTAGAGTTGAGTATAGGTCTACAATTAGACTGTCATAAATAACAAATGGTTTGTTGTCATCTAATATAGTGTCTTGATCAATTCTCTTTCCTCTCCAAAGATTAGCGTCCCAAGCCCACGCAGATAGCTCTACCTTCTGTGTTTTACTATTAAGTGAAAATGTAATAGCATCAGTTATCTCCTGGGGAGTGTTATTGCCACTCTCTGCAAGGGTAGCTTCTACAGCAATGTAAAGGCTGTCATTTCCTCTTATCTCAATGTTTGAGAAAGAGCCTCCATGCTCACCATCAACATTTAGTCTATAGGGAGAGTTTGATGAATTGTTTAGTTTTATCTCATCAATAAGTATATGCTCTCTATTTCTGTTATACACCTTTATCCACTTTGTTGTTGATGGGATGTTAGAGAACAGAGTGTCAAACCTTATAGTGTCTGTTGAGAATGTTAACTCTTTGTTGGGGTTTTGTGTATACTCTATATCATCCATGCATGATGAGGTGAGGATGCATAGAGTGATTAGTGTAAATATTGAGTTAAATACCTTCATTATATACTCTTTAGTATTTCTAGTAGATGCTTCCAGAATTTATCCATCGAGCTAATACTTAATCTCTCCTCAGGAGAGTGGAGTGCTAGTATGGTTGGTCCAAAAGATATCATCTCCATATTGGGGTACTTCTTTAGGAATAGACCGCATTCCAATCCTGCATGTATGGCCTGTACTACAGGTTGCGAGTTGTTAATCCTTTCGTAGCTCTTTACTGCGCATTTTAGAAGATGTGACTCAAGATTAGGTAGCCATCCAGGATATCCCTCACTATGATTAACCGCTCCTCCTGCTATTGATAGAACAGCATTGATTCTTCTAGCAATATCCCATTTGGCAATTTCAGAAGCACTTCTCTGGCTAGTTGTTACTACTATCTCGCCTTTGTTATTTCTTTTAATTGATGCTAGGTTTGAAGATGTTTCAACAAAGTTGACCATATCTAGGCTCATAGATATAACTCCATTGGGAAGCCCATATATAGCAGATATAAGTTTTATTGCATCCTCTTGATGCAAGCATGTTGTTGGTGCATTTTCAGACTCTAGGTCCACTCTTATGTTTGGTTCCCTCTTACCATACTCCATCTCGATGTCAGCAATGAAGTGATTGAGTTCAATTCTTAACTGTTCCTTCATAGCAAAAGGTAGTGCAGCAACAGCCGCAGCCTCTCGTGGAATTGCATTGTGAAGATTACCACCTTCAATAGAGGATAATCTTATTCCATATTTTGAGTGGATTATCCATAAGAAACGAGCCAATAGTTGGTTAGCATTTGCCAATCCTTTGTTGATATCCTCACCTGAGTGTCCTCCTGTGAGTCCTTTTATCGATACTCTAAACCAGAAAAAGCCTGTAGGGGTATCAATCTCTTCGATCTTAAACTTTGCAGTTGTCTCGACGCCACCAGCACATCCGACAATTAGTCCATCTTCACCATCAAGGTTTAGAAGATATTTACCATCTAAGAATCCCTCTTTAAGAGCAAAGGCACCGGTTAATCCACTCTCTTCATCAACAGTGAATAATGCCTCAAGTCTTGGGTGAGGTATGTTGTTAGAGTCAAGAAGAGCAAGTATAGCTGCCATCCCAGCTCCATTGTCAGCTCCGAGTGTCGTGTCGTGTGCCTTTAACCAATCGCCATCTATGTACGTTCTAATTGGGTCACAATCAAAGTCGTGTTTTGAATTCTCGCGTTTTTCACATACCATGTCCATGTGGCACTGAAGTATTACAGCCGGTTTGCCCACAGATGAACTAGAAGCATCCTTTTGTATTACAATATTACCAACATTGTCCTCTTTGTATTTAAGGTTTCTAGAGGTAGCAAATTCTCTTAAATAGCCTCTTATTTTCTCCTCTTTCTTTGAAGGGCGTGGTATTTGGCATATTTCATCAAAAAAATCCCATACTATTTTGGGTTCTAGTGTCGTATTTCTCATAAAAGCTCTATATTTGTGCACAAATATAGTAGAAGAATGTTTTACACAATATTAATCGTGCTCTTAATTGTTGCGCTATCTGTGCTTTTATTGGGAGTGAAGGTCTTTTTTGTAAAGGATGGAAAGTTCCCTAATACTCACATTGGGGGTAATGCAGCACTCTCTCGTAAGGGTATAAGCTGCGCTAAAACATCAGACAAAGAGGAGCAGGCTAAGAGTGGATTGTTTGAGCGTATGAACTCAGAGTTGATAAACCAAATTAATGAATGAAGAAATGAATAAAAAGTACTACATATGAAAAATGTCAACTATCTTATCAATGGAGTTTTAGCAGCAGCAATCGTTGTATTATTTGCAATGCAATTCTCAAGTAAAAAAACTTCTCAAGGAGATGCAACTGCTTCTGGATCTACAGTGTCAGAGGTTGAGTTGTTGCCAATGGCCTACATAGATGTAGATTCTCTTTTGAAGAACTACAATTTTGTGAAGGATATGAATGAGGTTCTTCTAAGTAAGCAGGAGAAGGCTCGTCTTAATCTAAATGAGAAAGTTCGCCAGTTGGAGAATGAGATGCGTGAGTTTCAGCGTAAAGTTGAGAATAATGCATTCTTGTCTAGAGAGAGAGCTGAATCAGAGCAAAATCGCTTGATCAAGAAGCAGCAAGAGTTGCAGCAGTTGGAGCAGCGTTTGAGTATGGATTTTATGAATGAGCAGCAGAAGGTTAACGAACAGCTTCGTGACTCTATTAATTCATTTATCAAGTTCTACAACAAGGATAAGAAATATCATATGATTTTGAGTAATACTCAAGAGGATAACTTGTTCTACGCAGATGAGAAATATAATATTACATCAGATGTTGTTAAGTCTCTTAATAGCAGATATAATGTAAAGAAATAATTATTGCTTCTTAGCAATTGCTTAACACCCTACACATTGATTTGTGTGGGGTGTTTTTTTACACCATTAAACCTAGTATAAAAAAAGGAGAGACATAACAGGGTTAAGTCTCTCCTTTGTGCTTTAGCAAGAATAGATTATTCTGCAGCAGTTTCTTCAGTTGCTTCTTCTGTAGCTACTTCTTCAGTAGCAGCAGCTGCAGCTAGTTTAGCAGCAACAGCCTCAGCTTTAGCTTTGTTTGCTTCGATTTCAGCTTCAAGACGAGCTTTGGCTTTAGCAGCTTTTTCAGTAGCTAGTTTGTTGTTAACAGCAGCTACTCTTCCGCTCTTGTCTGCTTTCCAAGCTTCGAATTTCTCAGCAGCTTGTTCTGCAGTGAAAGCCCCTTTCTTAACACCACCCATCAAGTGGTTCATCATCATAACACCTTCTTTAGATAGGATGTTACGAGCAGTGTCAGTAGGTTGAGCACCTGTACCGATCCAGTACATTGCTTTTTCGAAGTTTAGATCAATTGTCGCAGGGTTAGTGTTTGGGTTGTAAGAACCGATTCTTTCGATACATTTACCGTCACGCTTAGCTCTGCTGTCCGCAACAACGATTTGGTAGAATGCATAGCCTTTACGACCATGTCTTTGCAATCTGATTTTGGTTGCCATTGTCTTTTTTGTTTTTTTAATTGATTAAACTTTGTAGATAACCCGTATCTACGCCGCAAAATTAATCAAAATATTTGAGCCGCAAAATATTTACACCCCTTATCTTGTTTAAGGGTTCTATATGGTAGTGAATAAATCCTTTTTAGATGAATCTTTTGTCTGTAGAAGAGAGGCTTTTATGTAAAAAAATGATATATTCGCACCTTGATTTATTGAGCTCTTCCCCATCTAGTGTGATAAGGGCGGAGCTTTATGAAAATATTGTTGTAAAACGTGTAACAGTAATATATAGTTATGAGTAAGAAGTTTACCGAGTATTCCCACCTTAACCTCTCTGATGTAAATAAAGAGGTTCTTAAGAGCTGGGATGAGAAGAGCGTGTTCGATCAGAGTTTGTCAATAAGAGAGGGAGCTCCATCTTTTGTATTCTTTGAGGGTCCTCCTTCTGCTAATGGTATGCCTGGTATTCACCACGTTATGGCTCGCTCTATCAAGGATATCTTCTGTCGTTATAAGACTATGAAGGGTTATCAAGTGATGCGTAAGGCTGGGTGGGATACACACGGTCTGCCTGTTGAGCTAGGAGTAGAAAAGACTTTGGGTATTACCAAAGAGGATATTGGTAAAACTATTTCTGTTGCTGAGTATAATGCTGCATGTCGTAAGGATGTGATGAAATATACAAAGGAGTGGGAGGATTTGACACATAAGATGGGATATTGGGTTGATATGAATGATCCATATATCACATACGATAATAAATATATCGAGAGTTTGTGGTACCTACTAAAGGAGCTATACAAGAAAAATATGCTCTATAAGGGGTTCACTATTCAACCATATTCACCAGCGGCAGGTACTGGTTTGAGCTCGCACGAGTTGAATCAGCCAGGTTGCTATAGAGATGTTAAGGATACTACATGTGTAGCTCAATTTAAGATTAAGAATCCATCGGCTGAGCTTTCAGCTTTTGGTGATGCTTTCTTCTTGGCATGGACTACAACACCATGGACTCTACCTTCAAATACAGCACTATGTGTTGGGCCATCTATTACATATGTGGCAGTAAAGAGTTTTAACCCATATACAAATAGTCCAATTACTGTAGTTCTAGCAAAAGACCTTATGGGTGGGATGTTTAACCCTAAGGCTTCAGAGCTTGCTCTTTCAGACTACAAACCAGGGGATAAGCTAATCCCTTATGAGGTGGTTGCTGAATATAAAGGTAGTGACCTTGTAGGTATGGAGTATGAGCAGTTGATGCCATGGATGAATCCAGGTCAGGGTGCATTCAGGGTAATCTCAGGTGAGTTTGTTACAACTGAAGATGGTACAGGTATCGTACATATTGCTCCTACATTTGGTGCTGATGATGATCGCGTAGCAAAAGCAAATGGTGTTCCTCCATTGATGTTGACTGACAAGGATGGCAATCTTCGTCCAATGGTTGACATGACTGGTAAATTCTATAAGATAGAGGATCTAGATGCTGATTATGTTGCTTCATCTGTTAATGTTGAGCTATATTCTGAGTACGCGGGTCGATTTGTTAAGAATGCATACGATTCAAACTTAACGGAGAATGATGCTACTCTTGATATTGATCTTTGTGTTATGCTTAAGAGCAGTAACCAAGCTTTCAAGATAGAGAAACATGTCCACTCATATCCACACTGTTGGAGAACAGACAAGCCTGTATTGTACTATCCACTTGATAGCTGGTTTATCCGTACTACTGAGTGTCGTGAGCGTATGATGGAGCTTAATGAGACGATCAACTGGAAACCAGCTTCTACTGGTACTGGTCGTTTTGGTAAATGGCTTGAGAACCTTCAAGATTGGAACCTTTCACGTAGCCGCTATTGGGGTACACCTCTTCCTATATGGAGAACAGAGGATGGCTCGGAGGAGTTGTGTGTTGGTTCAATGGAGGAGCTTATGAGTGAGATCAATAAAGCTGTTGAGGCTGGTTTGATGGCGGAAAATCCATATGCAGGATTTGAGGCTGGGGACTTCTCTCAAGAGAACTATGACAAGATAGATCTTCATAGACCATATGTTGATAATATAGTACTTCTTTCACCAAGTGGAGTGCCAATGAAGCGTGAGCTTGATCTTATTGATGTTTGGTTCGATTCAGGAGCAATGCCATATGCGCAGGTTCACTATCCATTTGAGAACAAAGAGCTTGTAGATACAAATAAACTATATCCAGCAGACTTTATTGCTGAAGGAGTAGACCAGACAAGAGGATGGTTCTTCACTCTTCATGCATTGGGTACAATGGTATTTGATAGTGTAGCCTTCAAGGCGGTTATATCTAATGGACTTGTACTTGACAAGAGCGGTAATAAGATGTCTAAGCGCTTGGGTAACGCTGTTGATCCATTTGAGACAATAGAGAAGTATGGTTCAGACCCACTTCGTTGGTACATGATCACAAACTCGTCTCCATGGGATAACCTAAAGTTTGATGTTGATGGTATTGAAGAGGTTCGTCGTAAGTTCTTCGGGACTCTATATAACACATACTCTTTCTTCTCTCTTTATGCAAATGTGGATGGATTCACAGCTAGTGAACCACAAGTGCCTATGGAGAGTAGAGCGGAGATAGATAGATGGATTATCTCACTTCTTAACTCACTTGTTAAGGATGTGAATGAGTTCTATAATAGCTATGAGCCAACTCGTGCTGGTCGTGCTATCTCGGAGTTTGTAAACGACAACCTAAGTAACTGGTATGTTCGTCTAAACCGCAAACGTTTCTGGGGTGGTGAGTTTGACCAAGATAAACTAGCAGCATACCAAACACTACATACATGTCTTGAGACTGTAGCTAAGCTTATAGCACCAATTGCACCATTCTATGCAGATAGATTGTTCTTGGATTTGACAGCTAGTGATATCTCATCTGTACACCTTGCTCAATTCCCAGAGGCAAATGAGCAAGTTATTGATAAGACACTTGAGCTTCGTATGCAGATGGCACAAGATATATCTTCGATGGTATTGGCATTGCGCCGTAAGGTGAATATCAAAGTTCGCCAACCGCTAACAGCTATTATGATACCCGTTGTTGATGCTGAGCAGGCAGAGCATATTCAAGCAATTAAGGAGCTAGTTCTTAATGAGGTTAACCTCAAAGAGATGAAGTTCGTTGATAATACTGCTGGGATATTGGTTAAGAGAATCAAACCTGATTTCAAGAAGTTAGGTCCTCGTTATGGCAAGATCATGAAGCAGCTAGCTGTAGCTATCTCTTCAATGGACCAAGCGCAGATTGCAACATTCGAGAATCAAGGTGAGTTCACTCTAAATATTGATGGGGCTGATGCTACAATTCTTCTTGCCGATGTTGAGATCATCTCTGAGGATATCCCAGGATGGTTGGTGGCAAATGAGGGTAGATTAACTGTCGCTCTGGATATTACAGTTACTGATGAGCTGAAAAGAGAGGGTGTTGCTAGAGAACTAGTAAATAGAATCCAGAATATCCGCAAATCGAGTGGCTTTGAGATAACAGACAAAATTGATGTTACTCTTACGGCTAACAGCGAAATTCAAGACTCACTAGAAAGCTTCAATGAATATGTTTCAAATCAGGTTCTTGCAAACACGATAAATGTAGTTGAGAAACTTGAGGATGAATCAAAGGCTACTATTATGAGCTTTGATGAGTTTGAAGTTATGGCTCTGGTTGTAAAGGCATAATATAGAGTATAATATAGCTCCTTTTACTTGTATATTCTTGTAAAAGGGCTATATTTGCACAATTTTTTTAATATACACACGCTACTTAACCTTATAACTTCCGATTGTATGACTGAAAAGAGACGATATTCAGATATTGAACTTGAAGAGTTTCGTTCGATTATCTTAGATAAGCTAAGTAAAGCTCTCAATGACTATGAATTGTTGAAGGGTTCGCTAACTAATAGCGATGGGAATGATATAAGTGACACGTCACCTACTTTCAAGGTGTTGGAAGAGGGAGCAGCAACCTTGTCAAAAGAGGAGGCTGGTCGTCTAGCTCAACGTCAAATTAAATTCATCCAACATTTGCAGGCGGCTCTAGTTAGAATTGAGAATAAAAGCTATGGTGTATGTCGTGAAACAGGTGAGCTCATTCCTAAGGAAAGACTCAGAGCTGTGCCTCACGCTACTCTCAGTATCGAGGCTAAAAATAACCAGCGTTAATATTATCACTGGCTAATAACCCAACAAAACGGTAATAGGGTCATCGCAAGACGTTATTGCCGTTTTATTTTTTTGCATCAATATTTATTATATAATGAAGTTCTCTACTGGAAAAAGAGTGATATTGATTATATTGGTAGTACTGCTAATTGATCAGTTTACCAAGATATGGATTAAAACAAATATGCAGATAGGAGATAGCATAGAGGTGTTCTCATGGTTTCACATATACTTTACCGAAAACAATGGTATGGCATTTGGACTTGAGATCATAAGTAAGCTATTCCTTACTATGTTTCGAATAGTAGTGGTAGGTATAATTGGGTTCTATCTTCACAAGATAATAAAGAGAGGATTACCATTTGGATTTATCGCCTCCATAGCCCTTATTTTCTCAGGAGCTATTGGTAACATCATTGACTCAGTATTCTATGGTGTAATATTTGATCATAGCTATGGTAATATTGCCACTCTATTCCCAGAGGGTGGAGGGTATTCATCATGGTTTCACGGAAGAGTAGTAGATATGCTATACTTTCCTCTAATAGATATGGATCTACCGTCTTGGTTACCTATATGGGGTGGAGAGCATTTTGTTTTCTTTCGTCCGATATTCAATATTGCTGATAGCGCCATATCTATAGGGGTATTCCTACTTCTAATATTCTATAGAGATTTACTAACAGCTGATCAATCAGAGCAATGATAAGAAATGAGATTAAAACCTTCTTCATTCTTCTTTTAGGTATAATAGTCATCTCATCTTGTAAGGGTGATAAAGAGGTACTCTCTAAAGGTAAAATGGAGAATATTCTTTATGATCTTTATCTTTCGGATGCCTACATAAACCAGTTTGAACGTGGCTCAAATAAAGAGACAAAAGAGCTATATCTAGAGTCAGTATTGTCACGTCACAAAGTGACTCAAGCTCAGTATGACTCATCTCTGGTTTATTATGGAAAGCATATAGATATGTATAAGGAGATATATGTATCTCTAATCAAGAGAATGGATAGGGACAATAAGCAATTAGAGAAGGAGATGTTTATTGAGATGGAGATAGAGAAGAGTCCAAAGGGTGATTCTGTCAATCTTATCAAGGATAATATCTACTTTGCTTTTTCAAGCCTATACTCAGCAAATAGTTTGATTACCCTACAGGCGGATGATAACTACAACAAAGGAGAGAGGTTTATTATTGATTGTGACCTTCTAGCTGTTTCTGACTCCATTACTGAGTTAACACCACATCTGGGAGTACTTGTCACATATTCAGATTATTCTACATCTACACACCTGAATGACTCTGTTAGAGTTTCCCCAAGGATAGAGTTTATTACTGATCCAGAAAAGGAGATCAAGAGCATAGAGCTTTACGCATCAGATGGTGGAGTCTACCAAAAAAGCAATATTCCGCTGTTTGCTAGAATAACCTCCATCATTAGAATTCACCTTACGGCTGAGCAGATAGAAGAAGCTAAGGAAAAGGGAGTGAAGAGTGAGAAAATGGATAGTCTAAATCCTATGGATCAGAAGATCAAAAGGGCCCAGAAGATAGAGAAACAATCTCTTGAAAGAGCAGTCATTCGTTAACTCATAATCTTAAATACGAATAAATAAAGAGCGAGGATAGTATATCTATCCTCGCTCTTTATTTATTCATATTTCATGGAATGAAAAGCTTCTATAACTTTATCTCTACTATTTGTGTCAAATCATACCTATCTGTGATAGAAACCATATGCTACCAAAAAAGTCACTGCCTAACTACTCTAAAGTCAAAGGGTTTCGGCCATAAAGTCACAGCCTAACGACCAGAAAGCCTTAGGCTTTTGGCTATAGAGTCACACACTAATTGCTCTTAAGGCTAAGGGAAAATAGCCATAAAGTAGTGTGCTATTGTCAAGATTGCTATAGATAGTTAATATATAGTTTGATTTAACAAATCACTATTAATGAAATGGCAAAATAACCTCACAGAGTCTTAGTTTCTATGATTTCTATTGCCATATTGCAACACTTCTTAAAAATCAGACGATTAAGGGTTGCAATAGGTTGTTGCAATAGGATTCTATTGCAACAACCTAATTTATCTTAATATATGAGTTTCTTTTAATAGATAATTGTCAAAATCCAATGAACTATCTAGTCATATTGTATTTAGAAGTAAAAATGAACTAGTTTGATTGTTAATACAATAATGTGGCAATAGAAAAAACAGATTTTTTTCTCACAGAGTTGCAAATTTGATGGTGCTGTTCGGATTTTACAAAATTAGCAACTTATACCTCACATCTTTAATTATTCCCTTATTATGCTATTGATTTCTTGCCTTATCTCTTTGACACAAGAGCTGTAGTTTGTCCTCAATACTTCAAATTCGGTGAATGGGATACCTAATCTCCGAAGATTCTTCGGCGAATAAAAGGGCTAATCTCCGAATTTGATCTAAATTTATCCGTCTTGTAATATTCTTATTTTATTGAAGGACTGGTATTTATTTGATCTTTTATACACAAGGCGCCGCATAGCAGTTATAAGCTATGCGGCGCCTTGTAGGTTAAGTATTTCTTAGAAGAGGTGGTCAACGATCTCCTCATCGCAAGAGCCAAGATTATTCTTGATCTTGTTAATCATTGTGGTTCGTATCTGGTTTACAGCATCTTCAAACTCTTTATATTCGCTAACGAAGAATAGTTGTATTGAGCTATGGTGACTACCAGCAGGTTCGCCCTCAATTATGCCAGCAGCAAGTAGAGAGTGGAGGTTGTGTCTTATGTGTTGCTCCTCTAGCTGGTTTCTGATTCCGCGTCCAATTTTCTCAACTGAGTTGTCAAACGATAGTCCGTCACATTGACCCTCGTTTACCTCTCTGAATATAAGCTTTAGTTCGAAAAGGTCAACCTCTTGGAAGCTTGGATTACCACTCTCGAGTATGGTTTTGTAAGTCTCGATTGAGTGAGATTCGCCTTTAGCTTTGTCTCCCATGATGTGATGATTCTCCAAAGGGAATGATCTTGAGCCTATCTTAATGTCCGATGCTTGCGCCTCATTCTGCCAAATGCAGAAATCACTCTCTCCGAAGATGTATTTAAGAAGGTCTGCAAATCGACTGTATCCAAGGCTACTTATTTGGAAAGACGGCATAATGGCTCTAAATGACTCTTTGAAGAAGGATGGGTTTATCCCTTTTTGAAGGTCTTTATTGAATTTTTCGTTCAATGGAAGCCACTTGATTATCTCTTGTATTTTCTCCTCGGCATCTTTTGATGTGATTGCTCCTTCGTGAATGCCGATTGAGTAAACCATTTCGCGGATGATTGAGTTGCCGATGTTTCTCTCCTTTAGCTTCTTTTCTGTCTCGGAGTCCTTAGTGTAGGGTGTTGCCTTAGCTGTATTTGAACCATTCTCTTTTGAAGTATTGCTCTCCTTGGTTTGAGTCTGTTCGCTTTTGGTGTTTTTTTCTACTTTATTGGTCTCTTGAGCAGGGGTTTCGATAGTGCTCTCTTTGACGCTTTCGTTTTTAGGAGTGTTTGTTGTTTCTTTTGTCTCCTTTTTTGCTGTTTGTTTGCTCTTCTCGTTTTTAGGCTTGCTTGTGGCCTCTGTTTTAATCTCGGTATTAGTTAAGCTCTCAAGCTTATTCTCCACGGGTTTGTTTTTCTCACTCTTGGTGCTGCTCTCCTTTTTTGTTCGACTATCCGATGCGGTAGTTCTCTCCTGTGAGATGTATCCCAGCTCTTCTGGGTCTTGGATCTCGATGAAGTCGTCGCATACGGCCTCGAAGATGCGATTGGTCGATTTAGCATAACCGCATCCAATAACAGACTTACCATATTCGTGTAGCTTTTTTACTAGTGAAGCGTATCCACCATCCCCAGAAACGATAACGAAGGTCTCGATGTGGGGGTGGGTGTGAAGGATGTCTATCACGTCGACAGTAAGTTGTATGTCAGCTACATTTTTTATTCCTCCCGTTGAAGTAATACCGAAGACTTGTGTCGCATCGATAGCTAGTTCTAGGATCTCATTGCGCATAAAATGCATGCGGGGTTCAGCCCAGTTTGCGTAGGCTCTCTGAAAAGAGATACGTTCAATTAGCCTTGAGCGCATGATTGCTTTATGAATCTTCTTTAATGATAGATTCTGTTCAATCTCTTTTCCGAACCGATATCCTTTTGTTAGGTTTTCGATATCGTAAAAAATCGCAGTATTAAAACTCATAATGGAAATTATTAATCTTGGAAAAATCCTTTATCAAATGCAAATTAAGAGATATTTATAGTATAAACGGCAACTTGTCTCTCTTTTTTTGGGATAGTCGGCTCATTTATCATCTTTTATGGCCTCGGTTGGTCTATTTAGAAGCTCTTAAATTCTATAATATGGAAATAATCTCCTACTTTAGCACTCATAAAGGAGGGGAAATGATTGCTTGTTTACCTCATTAAATTAACGTAAATATGAAAAAAGAGACACTATATTTGAAAGGGGCTATCTCTCTGTGGGTGGCATCTATGCTTGTTTCAGGATGTTCACCCAATGGAGCTACTTCACCACAAGATACTACGTGGGCAGAAAATGACACTGTGCCTGGTAAGGTGGTGCATGATAAGGATGGTAATGAGTGGATATGGCACTCTGGAAGTAATATGTTGATGGGTTATTGGTTGATTAACTCTATGAGAGGTGTCTCGCCAATGAGATATTATCCATCAGCTGGATCATATACCAATGATGGTATGGATAGGAGTGTTGCACCAAGGCCTTCACATGTTTCGTCAACTCCTATTAAGAGTAGTGAGGCTCGTATGTCCACCTCTCCAACAGTTAGTCAGCCTCTGAATAGATCTGCTATCAAATCGGGGTATGTAGTACCATCTTCACGAATGACACCAGTTAGTAAGAGTTCAAGAGGAGGCTTTGGTTCTACTGGTAGATCTACTTCTACTGGGGCAGCTTCGTGACGAATATTTTGTTTATTTAATAGAGAGGATATATAAGATGAAAAGAGTTATTACATCTCCAAGGGTAGACTATGTGGATCAAGTGGAGTCTTTGGGTTTTAATTTCCATTCTGACTATTGGACTGAGGATGCTTATTATGAGTTTACTCCTCAGGAAATAGATATAATAGAGAGTGATACTAATGAGGTCTATGAAAAATGTATTGAGGCTGCTCAGTATGTTATAGATAGAAAGCTATATAGTACTTTTGATATCCCTCAGGAGTTTATTCCTATCATTGAGGAGTCATGGGAGGGGGATGACCCTTCTATATATGGACGTTTCGATTTTGTTTTCAAGGATGGAAGATGTCATCTTTTGGAGTTTAACGCAGATACGCCAACCTCACTTTTTGAGGCCTCTATTGTGCAATGGCAGTGGAAGGAGCAGATGTTTGCTTCTGCTGATCAGTTTAACTCGATTCATGAGCGATTAATAGATCGTTTTGCTGAGATACGTAAGGATGAGGGTGTAGATAGAATGCATTTTAGTTGCCTTTATGAGAGTCTTGAGGATTTCACAACAACTAGTTATTTGCAGGATCTTGCTTCACAAGCCGGTATGGAATCATTTATGATGAATTTGAGTGACATTGGTTGGAATGGGCACTATTTTACTGATCCTAATGAGCAGGAGATAAAGGATATATTTAAGCTCTATCCATGGGAGTGGTTGGTAAGAGAGGGCTTCTCTGAGGCCTTATTGGCTAGGACGACTAATTGGTTTGAGCCTCCATGGAAGATGCTTCTCTCTAATAAGGCGATATTGCCAATACTTCATAGATTATTCCCTGATGATCCGCGTATTTTGCCAGCTTTTAATGAGCAACCTCCATTGATGAGAAGTTTTGCAAAGAAGCCTATCTTGTCACGTGAGGGTGCGAATGTTACGCTTGTTCATAATGGGAGTGAGATAGCAAGCAGCTCAGGTGAGTATGGCGATGGTCGATTTGTTTGGCAGGAGCTCTGTTTGGAGCCTTGTGGTGGTAGTTATCCTATTATTGGATCTTGGATAGTGGGTGGTGAGGCTGCTGGTATGGGTATACGTGAGAGCAGTTCTGTGATAACAGACAATGGGTCAAAATTCGCACCGCACATTATTGTTTAGATATATTTGGTTATCTTTGTCCCTTACTATTATCGAATCAAAGAGTGTATGAAGAGGTTATATATTTTTTCACTATTACTATCTCTTGTGGTATTATTTGATCCACAAACGGCTTTAGCGCAAAACTTCAAAGTTGTTATCGACCCTGGGCATGGGGGGAAAGACCCTGGTGCTGTTGGTAAGGTTGGAAGAGAGAAGAGTATTAACTTGGCGGTGGCTCTAAAGTTGGGAAAGCTGATCAAGAGCAAGCATGAGGATACGGAGGTACTATATACTCGTTCAACTGACAAGTTTGTGGAACTTAGTGAAAGGGCAAATATTGCCAATAGATCTAAGGCGAACCTATTTATATCTATTCATACCAACGCAACAAAGACAACTTCGGTAAAGGGTACAGAGACGTTTACTTTGGGGTTGAAGAGCTCGGATCAAAATCTTGAGGTTGCTAAGTTAGAGAACTCGGCTATCTTGTTGGAGGATGATTATCAGGTTAGATATGAGGGGTTTGATCCTAAAAGTTCTGAGTCTTATATTATGTTTGAATTGATGCAGGATAATTATATGAGCCAGAGTATAGAGATGGCTTCTTTTATTCAGGATCAGTTTAAATCAACGGCTAAAAGAGGTGATAGGGGGGTGAGGCAAGCTCCTTTCCTTGTCCTTCGAAATACGGGTATGCCTAGTGTGTTGGTTGAGTTGGGTTTCATTACCAATGCGGAGGAGGAGAGATACCTATTGTCTGAGTCGGGTCAGAATAACCTGGCCCAATCTATATATAAAGCATTTGTGGCTTTTAAGAGTGACTATGACAAGAAGAGTGGGAAGGTAGTGATAGCTCCGCCTCCTGTCTCAAATGCCTCAAAGAGTTCACCTGTGGCTTCGTCTCAATCAAAACCAGCTTCTTCTACAAAAGTTTCTGATATTGAGACTAAGAGTTCTGGGGAGGTGCTCTATAGGGTTCAGATTTTCACTCACCCACAGAAGCTGCCTAATAACTCGTCGCATTTTAAGGGTTTGAAAGGTGTAGATCACTATAGGGAGAAGGGTGCTTATAAGTATACGTATGGTGCCTCGGTAAATAAACAGGAGGTAGATAAAATCAGAAGGGAGATATCTTCGAAGTTTAAGGATGCTTTTGTAATAAAGACGATTGACGGTAAACGAATAAATTAATATAGAGTATGAATTTTTTAAAGACAAAGGAGTTTTTAATTGGAGTTATTACTGCAGTTGGTTTGTCAATTTTGATATTTGGTATAAACTATCTTAAGGGTGTGAACTTGATGAAGCCTGCTAACTTTTATGTTGTGGAGTATAACAACGTAAAGGGGTTGGAGTTATCAAGTCCTGTACAAGTTGAGGGCTTTAAGGTTGGTCTTGTAACTAATATAGCACTTGACTTTAATGATACTAAGCGAGTAATAGTGACTGTTAGTCTAGATAAGCAACTGAGAATACCTAAAGGTAGTATTGTCTCTTTAGAGCCAGCAATGCTTGGAGGGGCTGCTCTTGTAATAAAGATGAATAGTTTTGTTTCTGAATATCACAATGTTGGAGATACGCTTAAAGGGGAGTATAATGGTGGTATGATGGGTAAGGTGGAGGAGTCTCTATTGCCATCTATCGAGAAGATGTTGCCCCGTCTTGATTCAATACTACTTGGAATTAACTCTTTGATAAATAGTCCAGCTTTGCAGTCATCACTTAATAGCATTGAGAGAACTACTTCGACATTGGAATCGGCTACACTGTCTCTTGATCGTATGATGAAGAAAGATATGCCTGCGATATTGGCTAATGTGAATACTCTCTCAGGAGATTTAGTTTCTCTTTCATCTAGTATTAAAGGATTGGATATTGCCTCTACCTATAATAAGTTGGATGGTGCTATTGGTAATATAAATGAATTGACCACATCCCTTAATAGTGATGAAGGAACAATTGGATTGCTTCTTAATGATACTACGCTTTATACTAACCTAAGTAACACAGCAGGAAGTGCTAATGAGTTGTTGATTGATCTTCGCAAGAGTCCAAAAAGATATGTTCACTTCTCTCTATTTGGTAGAAAGTGAGTTTTGGTTATTTAGAAACCTTCCATATTTATTCTATATCAAAGAATGTAAAATACGCTTGAGTTAAATAGCTGTTTTTAGTGTTAAATAGTTAAGATGCAACTAAATCGACACAAAGTTATTAACAAACAAACATATATTAAAATTTAAAGAGCTCTGTGAATTAGTTTACAGAGCTCTTCTTGCAACTAATTGTAAATAAGACGTGTAGTTGTTCTATTTTATATCCAAATATTATTCCATTTTTTTTTATGGGAAATTAGTTGGAAATTTGTGATTGAGTTGAATTTTCTAATTGCTTTCTATACATGTTTCAGGATCATAACGAAGTCTGGAGGCGTTGCTTGTCTATAATGCACAAGAGTGTTTCCAAGGAGATCTTCGACACTTGGTTTAAGCCTATTATACCATTGGCGTATAACAACAATGAGCTTTTAATACAGGTGCCTAGCCATTTCTTTATTGAATACCTAGAGGAGAACTTCCTTGGGTTGCTTCGTAGTTCCATACATCAAGTACTTGGGCCTACGACTAAGCTTCTTTATAGGGTTTTGGTTGAGGCTGAAACTAAGACAACGCTAGATTATGAGGAATCTTCGAAGTCTACTATAAATAGAAAGGAAGCAAAAAAGAGCAGTGCGGCTCCGAAGGCGGCAGATCCGTTCGAGCAGAAGGTTTATAGGGATCTTGATCCTCAATTGAATGAGAACTATACATTTGATAATTACTATAGTGGGTCGAGTAATAAGCTTGCTAGGGCTGCTGGTGAAGCAATTGCCCTAAATCCTGGTAAAACGGCGTTTAACCCATTTTTTGTGTACGGCAATTCTGGTGTGGGTAAGACTCACTTGATGAATGCTATTGGGACAAAGATTAAGGAGACTTCGCCAGATAAGCGTGTGCTTTATGTCTCAACTCACCTTTTTCAGGTTCAGTTTACTGATGCTGCAAGAAGTAATACCATTAATGACTTTATAAACTTTTATCAAAGTATTGATGTCTTGCTTATTGATGATATTCAGGAGTTGGGTGGTAAGACTGCTACGCAGAATACCTTCTTCCATATTTTTAATCACCTTCATCAGAATGGTAAGCAGTTGATAATGACCTCTGATAGACCTCCTGTTTCACTTGTAGGACTAGAGGATAGGCTTCTTACTCGTTTTAAGTGGGGTTTGACTGCTGAGATGGAGCGTCCAGATTACGAATTGAGAAAGAGGATTTTAGTGAATAAGATTCGCCATGATGGGTTGTCTATTTCAGAGAGTGTTATTGACTATATTGCGAAGAATATATCAAACAATGTGAGGGATCTAGAGGGGGTTATTGTCTCTTTGATGGCTCATTCTATGGTTTACCAAAGGGAGATTGATATTGACCTAGCTGAAAGGGTGCTACAGAAGAGTGTGAAGATAGAGAAGCGTCAAATATCTCCTGATCAGATCAAGGAGGTTGTTTGTGCTTTTTATCAAGTCGATATAAAGGACTTCCTTTCATCTTCTCGTAAGAGTGAGGTGGTGCTTGCGCGGCAGGTTTCTATGTATCTTTGTAAAAAGTATACAGACCTTTCTTATAATAGTATTGGAGAGGTTTCTGGTAAGAGAAATCATGCAACGGTTATTCATGCTTGTCGTACTATTACGAATTATTTGGAGAATAACAAAGAGCTTAAGGCTCAGTTGGATGAAATTGAGAATATGCTTAAGTCATGATATTTTAACATATACAATTGAAGGCGGTAACGGGATTTTCTGTTACCGCCTTCAATTGTATATGACAATAGTATTAATATGTAAATATTTTTATTGGAAAACTTTAGAATGAAGTGTAGAATGTTAAGTGTCTGTTTTACAGGATTTTGTTGTTGTTAACTGGAAAACTTTTACTTTGAGCTTAATTTATTTCTAATTTAGTTTGGACAATTACGAGATAGACGCTTTCTTTGTACAAGCAATTACAACTCTACCATGGATTTTATTTATTTAACTCAAAATACTTTATAAAAACTTTCTATAGTGAAACCTACTTACGAATACAGTGACGCCGAAGTAGCTTCTACAGAGTACTTCGATGGAGATGAACTAGCAGGACGAGTTTGGGTCAGTAAGTATGCTCTTAAGGACTCATTTGGAAACCTATATGAGCGTACTCCAACAGATATGCATTGGCGCTTAGCTAATGAGGTTGCAAGGGTAGAGCAGAAATATCCTAATCCTATATCAGCAAAAGATCTTTTTGATCTTTTTGACCACTTCCGATATATTATTCCTCAGGGTAGTCCTATGACGGGTATTGGAAATGAGTTTCAAGTAGCATCTCTTTCAAACTGTTTTGTTATTGGTCTTGATGGAGAGGCAGACTCATATGGTGGAATAATACGTATTGATGAGGAGCAGGTGCAGTTGATGAAACGTAGAGGTGGAGTAGGTCATGATCTTACTCACATCAGACCAAAGGGATCTCCCGTTAAGAACTCTGCATTAACATCTACAGGTATTGTGCCATTCATGGAGAGATACTCAAACTCTACCAGAGAGGTTGCACAGGATGGAAGAAGAGGTGCTCTGATGTTATCTGTTTCAATTAAGCATCCAGACAGTGAGAGCTTTATTGACGCAAAGATGACTGAAGGAAAGGTAACAGGAGCGAATGTCTCTGTTAAGCTTCATGATGATTTTATGGAGGCTGTTGTAAATAAGAGTAGTTATACTCAACAATATCCTGTAAATTCAGAAAATCCTATTTATACACAGGAGGTAAATGCTTCAGCTATATGGAAAAAGATTATTCATAATGCTTGGAAATCAGCAGAGCCAGGTGTGCTTTTCTGGGACACAATTATTCGTGAATCAGTTCCTGACTGCTATGCAGACCTAGGGTATAAAACAGTATCTACTAACCCTTGTGGGGAGATTCCTTTGTGCCCTTATGATAGCTGTAGATTATTAGCAATAAATCTTTACTCCTATGTAAAAGAGCCGTTTACACCTAATTCAACTTTTGACTTTGACCTTTTCCGTAGACACGTGGCATTGGCTCAACGAATTATGGATGATATTATTGATCTTGAGATGGAAAAAATCGAACAGATCATCAATAAAATAAAGAACGATCCAGAATCTGAAGAGGTAAAGTCGACAGAATTGCATCTATGGGAGAAGATTAAGGAGCGTACTCTTAAAGGAAGACGAACTGGCGTGGGGACTACTGGTGAGGGTGATATGCTTGCGGCACTATCTTTGCGTTATGGTTCTGATCAAGCTACAGACTTCTCAGAGGAGGTACACAAACAGCTAGCGCTTGCAGCTTATGCTTCATCTGTGGAGTTAGCTAAAGAACGTGGGGCGTTTGAGATTTATGATCCAAAAAGAGAGGAAAATAATCCTTATATCAATAGATTGAAGGAGGCAGATTCATCGTTGTATGACAATATGGTTAAATATGGTAGACGAAATATCGCTTGTTTGACCATTGCACCTACAGGTACTACCTCTTTGATGACTCAGACCACATCTGGAATTGAGCCTGTATTTATGCCTGTTTACATGAGACGTCGTAAGGTTAACCCTAATGATCACGATGTTAGAGTTGACTTTGTAGATGAGGTTGGGGATAGCTGGGAGGAGTATATTGTATTCCACCACCACTTCAAAACATGGATGAAGAACAACGGTTATGATACATCGAAGCATTACAAGGCTGAGGAGTTGGAGAAGATAGTCGAACTATCGCCATATTATAAAGCAACTTCAAATGATATTGACTGGCTTCAGAAGGTTCGTATGCAGGGTAGAGTTCAGAAATGGGTGGATCACTCTATTAGCGTAACAATTAACTTGCCTGCAGATACCCCAGAAGATCTAGTTAATAAGCTTTATGTTGAGGCTTGGAGATCAGGATGTAAAGGTTGTACAGTTTACCGTGATGGTTCTCGTGCTGGTGTCCTTGTTTCTACTAAGAAGAAGGAAGAGAAGAAAGAGGAGCCATTTAGAGCTGCTGAGGTAAAACGTCCTAAGGAGCTTCATGCTGATGTGGTTCGTTTTCAAAACAACAAAGAGAAATGGGTTGCTTTCATTGGCCTTTACGAAGGTAAGCCGTACGAGATATTCACTGGTATAGCAGATGATGAAGATGGTATTCTTCTACCTAAGAGTGTCCAAAATGGGGTTATTCTTAAAAGTGTAGATGAGCATGGCGTTAAACGCTATGACTTCCAATATAGTAATAAACGTGGTTATAAAACCACAATCGAAGGGTTGTCAGACAAGTTTAATCCTGAGTATTGGAACTACGCAAAGTTAATCTCTGGTGTTCTACGCTATGGTATGCCTATTGATCAAGTCCTTAAACTTGTTGAGGCTCTTGAGTTAAATAGTGAGTCAATTAATACATGGAAGAATGGGGTAGAGAGAGCTCTAAAGAAATATCTTCCTAGTGGGGTTCATGCTTCTGGAAAGAAGTGTCCTAACTGTAGTAATGAGACTCTTGTATACCAAGAGGGGTGTTTGACCTGTATGACTTGTGGTTCATCTAAGTGTGGATGATAACTTCATAATATAAAAACAAAGAGGGTGTGCATAAGCACACCCTCTTTGTTTTTATAAACTACTTATCTCTATTTGGAAGTAGTCTTAGGATCTCTCCAATCCACAAAACAGTAGAAGTGGATACTATTATTATCATCCAATCAATCATTGATATTGCCACAGCATTAAACATCTCCCCAAACATGTTGACAATGGCAAACTGTCCGCCAACGATTAGGAGTGATACAATGCCAAAACCTCCAATTGATTTAGATAAATCACTGAATGCAGACTTACCACTCATTAGAGCTTTTGCATTAAACATATTCCAGAACTGCAGAAGCACAAATATTGAGAAGAATAGAGATAGTTCATACGGAGTTGTTTCAAACTCGGATGCTCTATCAAACCTTAATAGTGAATTGCCAAAATCCCTGATAGAAAACTGTGTTAGTGATTCGATATCGTTGTACTTAAAGTATTGAAGTAGTCCAAAAAGTAGTAATACGAATGAGAATCCAACACCAAGAATACGTATTGCCATTTCTTTGGTAATAATATATTCAGTTGATGATCGTGGCTTTTTATCCATCACACTCTCACTTGGTGGGAGGGATGCCAAAGCCATAGCCGCAAATGTATCCATAATAAGGTTAACCCATAGCATCTGTGTGACAGTCAATGGAGACTCGCTACCAATGAAGGCCCCAATTAGAACAATAATACAAGCAGCTACATTAATTGTCATTTGAAATACAATGAAGCGTTGTATGTTTTGGTATAGGGATCTACCCCACATTACTGCTCTGACGATACTGCTAAATGAGTTGTCTAGTATTGTGATGTCACTTGCCTCTTTGGCCACAGATGTGCCATCTCCCATAGATAGTCCTACTTGAGCTCTATTGAGAGCAGGTGCGTCATTTGTACCATCACCTGTTACTGCGACAACCTCTTTTCTCTCTTGAAGAAGTCTTACTAATCTCTCTTTGTCCATAGGTCTAGCTCTGGACATTATCTTCAGTTTATCTATACGATCAAGAAGCTCTTTATCGCTTGTGGCTTCAAATTCTGGTCCGGTCATATGGTTTATATCACCATCCTCAGAGTTCCAAAGAGATATCTGTCTGCCGATCTCTTTTGCAGTGCCAGGGGTGTCTCCAGTAACTATTTTTACATTTATTCCAGCTGATATACAATCCTTTATAGCATCAGGTACATCTTCTCTTACAGGATCTGAGATTGCGACAACACCATTGAATATTAGACCATCAACAACCATTTTACCATCCTCAAATGCATGTGTGTCAATAGGTAGTTCCTTGAACGCAAATCCAAGTGTTCGCATAGCTTTATTCTGATAGCTTGTAAGCTCCTCTGATATGGTATTTTTGTAATCTTCAACAGCAATTAGCTTACCATCTACTTGTACGTGACTACACTTTGATAGTATTATCTCAGGGGCACCTTTGACGTATAGAACTCTTTTCTCTAGTTTTGGAGAGTCAACAAGAGTTGCCATGAATTTCCGCTCAGTTGAGAATGTAAGTTGGTCAACTACTTTTGTCTCTTCACGTAGCGTAAGGTAGTTGATTCCTTTTCCGTGTAGCCATAAAAGAAGTGCAGACTCTGTAGGGTTTCCTAGCCCTTTAATCTTACTGCTATCAGAATAATCTAGATATGCAGTGGAGTTTATGGATATATTCTCAGAAATAAGTGTACTTGTTTCATCAGTTGTAATACTCTGCTCTTTGAGTGAGTAGAACCTTGATTCGTACACTTTCATTTGGTTCTGTGTTAATGTACCAGTCTTATCGGTGCATATAACTGTTGTAGCACCCATAGTTTCACAAGCATGCATCTTCCTAACAAGATTGTTCGTAGATAGCATTCTTTTCATACTAAGAGCAAGACTCAATGTTACACTCATAGGTAGACCTTCAGGTACAGCAACAACAATTACAGTTACTGCTACCATTATCGTTTGGAAAAGATATTCGTAGATACCAAAACTATTTAGGTCTAACCCGTTGTTTGATATATATATGGACATACGCACAACTAATATAGTTATTGCGATAGCGTAACTTACCTTTGTAATCATACTAGCTAGAGCATCTAACTGTTGATTTAGAGGTGTAATCACATTGTTGTCAATCTGTGAACCCTTAAACACCTTACCATATTCTGTGCTATCTCCAACTTGTTCTACTTTGTATATACCATGTCCATCTCGAACATTGGTTCCTTTCATTACACTATTAGTAGGATATGTAGCATCTTTATGAAATGATAAAGGATCACAGCTTTTCTTGATAAGTGGCTCTCCTGTTAATGATGATTCATCGATCTGTAGTGATACAGCTTCAATTAAGACCCCATCAGCCGGAACCTCATCACCAGTTGATAGTACCACAATATCTCCAACAACTACATCGCTCTTGATGATCTCGCAAACATTTCCATCTCTGATAACTCTTACAGCTGTTTCGTCATTTACTTGGTTGAGGATTTCAAACTTCTTGTTAGCATACTGTTCAAATATGAATCCAACACCTGTTGCTAAAATAATAGCTACAAAGATGCCTACAGGCTCTAGGAATACTTTTAGTCCATCACCTTGGTAATAGTGTATTGATGATATTACGAAAGTTGCAAATAGTGCAAATAGTAGTATTTTTACAATTGGGTCTTCAAATTTTTCTAGGAATAGCTTCCAGATAGGTGTTTTCTTAGGAGGTGTTAGAATATTTCTACCATTAATTCTTCTACTCTCCTCTACTTGCTGATTATTTAATCCTGTGATGTGTCTATTGGATTCCATTATTGAAATTTATTTTAGCCTTACTATCTTATAGTTATTGCGTCTGTTAGCACATAAAACAACTTATTGTTGTGGTTTGTTTTATATTTATGTGTAAAGATAAGCAAATAATGTAATGCTATCTGTTTTGAGTATGTCAATGATTTAAATTGGAAGGTTATAGATCGCTTTTTTAATATAGTAATTTCTCTACTATGTCGATAAAATGGCTATTATTGGATATAATTTACTACTTTTGTAGGCTATGAAGAGAGAGCAAAAAGGAGAAAAAAAGAGTAAAAAGAGAGAGGGGAGTAGTCGTCCTCACAAGCTTCTTGTCACACTAAGTGATAAAGAGTATAACCTTATGTGCTCGCATCTTGAGAAGTATCGTATTCAAAGTAAGAATAGATGGGCAAGGGAGACACTTCTTGCAGCTCTTTGGAAGAAGTTGGAGGATGATTATCCCAAGCTCTTTGATGATATTGAGCTTCGTCAGTAATTGATAGTATATAATTTAGTTTCTAAATCTTATGTATAGTGATGAGTATTATATGCGCCAAGCATTAATGGAGGCTCAATTGGCTTTTGATAAGGGCGAGATTCCATGTGGTGCAGTTATTGTTTGTTCTGGGCACATTATAGCTAGAGCTCATAATATGACAGAAAGGCTTAATGATGTTACAGCTCATGCTGAGATGCAAGCTATAACAGCAGCAGCAGATCAGCTTGGAGGTAAATATCTTACAGGGTGTACACTTTACGTAACTGTAGAGCCTTGCCCTATGTGTGCTGCTGCTCTAGCTTGGGCGCAAATATCTAAGATAGTTTATGGATGTAAGGATGCTAAAAGAGGCTGTCACCTCTTCCAACCAAGCCTACTGCATCCAAAAACAGAGATAATAGGTGGGGTGTTAGAAGAGGAGTCAGCCTCGTTGATGCAGAATTTCTTTAAGAAGAGAAGATAGAGATCATTATTATTCTTTTATCTCTTCAAATTCGACATACTCGCCTTCATCGGCAGAGAATATCTTTTTTCTTTCTTGTGTGCGGAATGAGTTATCTCTTTCCGCATTTTCTGTATTATATGAGTTGTTATTTTCAGATTCTCTTTGGTTATAATTCTGATTAAACCCTCCAAAAGTAGTAGATCTTCTTCTAAGTGATGGGAAGAAGATAGAAAGAATACTTCTGAATAAAGAGAATCCTAGAACTATTACGAATATAAATATTACAAAGATTATCATTAGAGGAAATAGAAAGAAGCTCATATCAAATGTTTTGAGTAAATATTATCTTTAAGCATATTGCTATGCAACTATTCTTAAGTGTAACAAAACTGATGCCTAATTCTTCTCTGCTGTCAAATATGATAGTATTATGTAGAAAATAATACCTAATGCTATGCCAAAGATTCCGAAAACTGCCACTAGAGTCACAAAACCTGCCAAAAAGATATATAGGATTCTGTTTTGAGCAAACTTTAAACTTTTAACTTTAAGTGAGAACATAGGTATTTCCGATACCAATAGGTAGGAGAATATAGGTACAAGTGCCAAGATAACTGTCGATGAAAGATCGAAGGGAATCAAATTTTGACTGTATGACCATATCAAAGTAATCCAAAAGAGGGCATTTGCGGGTGTTGGAAGACCAATGAAACTTGACGTTTGTCTATCATCAACATTAAATTTTGCAAGTCTTAGTGCTGAGAATACAACTAATAGGAATGGAGCATAACTTAACCATACAGGAATACAAGAGTTGCCTAGTATCAGATTGTAGAGCATTACGGAAGGTGCAAACCCAAAGCTTATAAGATCAGCTAAAGAGTCGAGCTCCTTGCCCATAGGTGAATATGCCTTTAGTAATCTAGCAGCAAAACCATCTAAGAAGTCAAATAGTGCTGCAGCAAAGATCAGTATTGTTGCTAGCTGTACTTGTCCATTAAAGGCAGATACAGTGGCAACTGACCCGCATAATAGGTTTAGGCAGGTGATAGTGTTTGGTATGCTTTGCTTTATTTTTCTCAACATATTATTTTAGATTATATTTTAAACAGAAAAGGCGAGCCACAAACGAAAATTATTAGTTCCCGATTATAACCCGCCTTTATATATCTATTCGCTTTATTAAGAGTTTAATTTAGCAATCACTGTTTGGTTTCCAGTTACAACTTGATCCATCTCAACACATACTTTTGTGCCAACAGGTAGATAGATATCTACTCTAGAACCAAACTTAATGAATCCCATGTGTTCGTCAATGTGACATTCATCACCTTTCTCTGCATATGTTACAATGCGGCGAGCAAGAGCACCTGCTATTTGACGAGCCATTACTTGATCACCTTGTGGTGTTTCAATGACTACCATTGATCGTTCATTTTCTGTAGATGCTTTCGGTAGATATGCTTTCATAAAAGCACCATTATGGTGGTCTACATGTAGAACCTTGCCATTAACTGGGAACCAATTCGCATGAACATTAAAGACGTTCATGAATATTGATATCATTAGTCTTTTCTCCTTGAAGAACTCATTTTCCATCACTTCTTCTATTACAACAATCTTGCCGTCAGCGGGAGCAACAACAGTGTTATGCATCTCTCCTGGGAAATGTCTTCTTGGAGATCTGAAGAAGTTAACCATTAGAAGGTATAATATAACAGAGAAGAATAGTACTATTCTAAGAGCAAACATTGCTTGAAAGTGGAATAGTAGAAAGTTTATTCCACCAAGGATAAGGAACGACACAAGGAGGATATTGCGACCCTCGTGGTGTATTTTCATTTTCATATATGATATATTGTTTATTGCACAATGCGATTTTTCTCTCTCTATTAACGAATTCTATCAAGTGATCTAACTAGAGCTTCATCTGAACCAATAGATCTAATAGCCATCCAATCTAGAACAATACCAACTAGAGGTAATGCTAAGATGTACTCAACTGAGAATGTCGCATTTATCTCTTTTTTGATTGTGATGGCAAATAGAGCATAGGCTATTAGAAATCCAACCCAAAGAAGTATAGAGAATCCAGCTAGTCTCATTTGAATAACTCTTTTCTTATACAGAAAAACAGCAATAAGGGATATTATTGCGATTGAACTAAGTATTGCAAATAGAGCCCATGTAGAGAATAGAATCTCTTGGCTATTTAACTCTTTAATTCCGAGTGAATCAAGTGTGTATATCCCTTCTTGAGTTTTAAACGCTCCGAGTGATAAAAAGTTTAAAGCTGTGGCTATAATAGCTACTATTAGTAGATATAGAGTTTGTATTCGCTGAATCATGATAGTTATATGGGCTACTATTATTAAAAGAGAGGTTATTGTTCCAACTTGTCGGAGCAATAACCTCTCGATATTCTATGTTTTAGAAGGTATGGAGAGGTTATAACTTCTCTTTTGTAGGGTTTTTGAAGTAAACCTTTCCTTCAAGATATTCTTGAGTTGCAATTAAAACTGGTTTAGGCAACTTTTCATAATAGCGAGATATTTCAATCTGCTCTCTGTTTTCGAATACCTCTTCTAGATTGTCGTTAGTTGTTGCAAACTCCTGTAACTTCTTTTCGAGATCTTTCTTCATCTCTACTGATATTTGGTTTGCACGTTTAGCGATGATTCTAACTGTCTCGTAAACGTTTCCAGTCTCTTCTGCCATTTTTGTCAAATCGCGAGTTACTGTGTTAGTCGGAGCTTTGGTCTTTCTGTAGTCCATAATCTATATTAGTACTGTATTATTCGTTTGATAAACTAACCACTACCTAAGTCTTTTTCTTAGGATTAATCTTTCATCATTTTTGAGGCATTATTAAAGATGCGTGTAGCTTCTTTCATATATTTCCCCTCAGGATATTCGTTTTTATAAGTGTAGTACTCGTCAATAGCTTCACGAAGTCTATCTTGTTGTTTCTGAGTTACGCTTATCTGAGCTTCCTCAAATTTAGAGCGAAGAATAATAATGTAGAACTCTTCTCTAAGTTTTGAATAAGGATAATCCCTAAGAGCATTTTGAGCAACAATAACAGCGGAAAGGTAATTGTTTCCCATTGTTATCATATAACTTCCAAGGTTATAGTATAGTTGTGCATTCAGAAGCTCTTTTTCTGCTAGCTTCTCTTGTAGCTCAAATATATATTTTAGAACATCCTCTTTTTTATCACTAGTTGGATAATATTCAAGGAACATCTGTAGCTCGTCAATTGCTGTATAAGTGTCTCTTTGATCTAGCCTTGCCTCTGGTGAATCAAGGTAATACCCATAACCAGTGTAGTATCTAGCCAATTCAGCATACTCACCTTTAGGGTAGGTGTTGTAGTATGTTTTGAAGTATTGACTCGCTGAAGAGTAATCTTTAGCTTGGAAGAAGCTTCTAGCTAGTAGATATAGAGACTCCTCTGCCTTCTCTGTACCTTTATATATAGGTACAAGCTCCTCAAGTAATGTGATTGAGCGAGAGTACTTCTTCATTTCGAAATACTTTTTAGCCCATTCATATTTTTCCTCATAATCAGCACTTTTGAGGAGTTTGTTGTACTCCCCACAAGCGGTGAGGGTTAACATCAAGAGTAGAATGTAAGTAAGATTTCTTTTCATGTTAGGGCTCTTTTAGGGTGCAAATATACACAATTAGGCTCGGAAAGTAAGAATTTTGATTCGAAAAAAAAGAATTTACCTATGAAGTAGTTTATTATTTAACAATAACAACCATTTTTAATGCCTATTGAGCTATTTGATATAACGTTTTTATACATTTTGCCATCTTTGTGCGTAGACTCTCGAAAGTTTTTGTACGTTTGCATTGTAATATTTAATCTTACTACTCTTATGTTTAAAGATAAAACTATAGTCTATACATCAGGAACATTTGATATGTTTCACTATAATCATTTGCGAATGATTAATTATTCTCGTGCATTAGCTGATATTCTAATTGTAGGAGTTAGCACTGATGAGCTAGTAATGTCATACAAGCCAAAGCCAATAATACCTTTTGAGGAGAGATTGCAAATCTTAGAGGCATTAAAAACCCCTGATATAGTTATCCCTCAACATACGTTGGATCATTCTGAAATTGTTAAGAAGCTTAATATTGATGCTTTCGTGGTTGGTGATGATTGGTATGGAAAATATGATTATCTAAAAGATTTAGGAGTTCAAGTATTTTATTTTCCTTATGGAAATGGTGTTTCTTCAACTTCTCTTAAGAAGACTATACATGATAGTTATGAGGAGCAACTACAACAACAACAACAGCAAAAACCAAGTAAAATTAATAAGTAGTAATAGCATATGCAAAGAAGAGTAGCCTTGATTACTGGTGGGACAAAGGGTATAGGTCTTGCTGTTGCAAAAAGAATGGCAGCAGAATCCTTCGATCTAATTTTGACTTACTCATCCGACAGTGAGTTGGCTTCTGAAGTAGCAAACGATATAGAGCAGGAGTTTTTTTCTCGTGTGTGGGTTCTCAGAGCTGATGCCTCTGATCTTGATGCTATAGAGGATACAGTATCAGCAATTACAGAATTAGGAGTTACTTTGGATGTGATACTCTTTAATGCAGGATTAACTTCAAGAACCCCTTTTGGTGATATTTCTAAAGAGGATTGGTTGAGGGTATTAAATGCTAACCTTAACTATCCCGTATTCTTTTTGCAAGCATCACTAGGATTGTTAAAGAAAGGAAGCTCAATTCTTTTTACTGGTTCTCTTATGGGGATACACCCACACTCTGTATCATTAGCTTATGGGGTTAGCAAGGCTTCGGTTCATTCATTGGTTAAAAATCTAGTAAAGTTCCTTGAGCCTTATAAGGTTCGTGTCAATTGTGTTGTACCTGGCTTTGTGGACACTGAGTGGCAAAAGAGTAAGCCCTCAGAGATTAGGACTAGTATTGAGTCTAAGGTGGCAGAACATAGATTCTGTGATCCAGTAGAGTTGACTGATGCTTATATGCTTCTAGTAAATAACTCATATATGAATGGAGAGCTGTTAGTAATTGACGGGGGATATTCATATAGGTGATTTTTTGTATCTTCTATCATAATAGAGAGAGAAGATTATATATCATAGGTAATTAGTTTGTAATTAAAAAATAGGTGATAAGAATGAGTAATGAGTCAATTACACTAGAGTCTTCTCTTAAATCAATAGAGACCGAGAACTGGTTGGATAGGAAGTTCTACAGACCAATAGGTTTCTGGATTGCTATGAAACTTAGAAATAGTGGTATTACACCAAATCAGATAACAATAATATCAATCTTTGTAGGTGTTGCTGGAGGTGCTTGTTTTTATTCAACATCTGTGGCATGGAATATACTAGGAGTGATATTAATGATTTATGCAAATATACTTGATTGTGTAGACGGTCAGCTAGCTCGTCTGACTGGTATTAAGTCAAAGGTTGGGCGTATTATTGATGGTTTCGCTGGTGATCTGTGGTTTGCAACACTATATATTGCGATAGCGTTGCGCTTAATGTCACTTGGTTGGGGTGTATGGGTTTTTCTTTTTGCTATCTTGGCAGGTTACTCTCATTCTCGTCAAGCGGCAATGGCTGACTATTATAAAACTTTACATCTCTTTTTTATAAGCAAAGCTAAGGGAGCAGAGTTTGATAGTTATGAAAATCTTCAGAGACACTGGAGGGAGACAAAATGGAGTGATGATAGAGTGTACAAATTCTTTCTCTTCTTTTATCGCTTCTATACAGTGGCTCAAGAGAAGTCAACCCCTTCATTACAGAAGTTCCTTAAAGAATTAGATAGTAAATTTCAAGGTGAGATACCTGAGAAATTAAGAGCTAAGTTTAGGAAGAAGAGTGTTAAGTTAATGCCTTATATTGATATGTTGACATTCAATGGTAGGACTTGGTTCTTGTTTATTGTAACAATTCTGGGTTCGCTTTTCCAGAATCCTATTTGGGCGGGATTACCTTTCTTATACTATATATATGAGATTGTAATTCTTAATGTCTTTTTAATTTATTCGGTCAGAAAGCATGAAGGTATTTGTGAGCATTATCGTGAAAAGATAAATAAGTACTAAGTAACTACTAAAGTAAGATATTCAATCAATTATTTATATGTCTAAGAGTAAATCAGCACTCTATCGTAATCTGTTTTTTGTTGTAGGTATTATCACAATCTTGTTGATGGTTAATTCAATCGGTTTTGATACTATTTATCAGAATATTCAACAAGCTGGACTATGGTTTGGTGTGATAATAGCAATTTGGGCTATTGTGTATATTATTAATGCCATCTCACTTCAATTAATAATTTCTGATGGAAGCGCAGAGGGGGAGCGTGTAAATTTTCTTCATACACTAAAGATAATAATAAGTGGATATGCAATAAACTATACTACCCCTATGGGGTTGCTAGGTGGAGAACCATATAGAGTAATGGAGTTGAAACCTGTTTTGGGAGTAAAGAAGGCTACATCAGCAGTGATACTATATGCTATGATGCATTTTGTATCTCATTTTATACTTTGGCTTTTAGCAGTGTTGCTAATAGTTCTATTTGTTCCAATAAAGAGTGATTTCCTTACCTATATGTTATGGGGTATATTCTCTATTGCCTCTCTATTGATTTTCGCCTTCTTTAGGTGGTACAAATCAGGTATGGTATTTAGATTAATAACAATACTTTCTAAGATACCTGGACTAAAGAAGAGGGTGGCTAAATATAGAGATAATAATGAGGAATCTCTTCGTGAGATAGACTTCTTGATTTCAGATCTATGGATAAATCGTCGCAGGACATTCTTTGCATCACTATCTGTGGAGTTATTATCCAGACTATTTAGTTGTCTTGAAGTTTATGTGCTACTATACGCCATTGGGGTGGATATTACTTATATGCAGTCTGTTATTATTGTGGCACTAGCAACATTGATAGCTAATTTAGTATTCTTTTCACCAATGCAGTTAGGGTCTCGAGAGGGAGGGTATGCTTTGGCACTCTCAACTCTATCCTTAAGTTATATATCCGGT